>JAAYSE010000078.1 GCA_012524135.1 Candidatus Epulonipiscium sp.
ATGAACATAGATCAATACTGTTTTAATTATCTTTTGATGAATCATAATCAAGACCCATTGCAAGAGAGAAAAGTTTTGTGTTAAGATAGAGTAGTAAAAAGAGTAAAATGGAGGTTCATAAATGTCATTAAAGTCCCAGTTTTCATATATTCTACGAGTTTGTATTCAGCCTGGGTTTCGAGAAAAAGAACGAATGAAGGAACTTCTTCGTTTTTGCCGGGAAGGTCTTGTTGATGATGTGATGTTTTTCATTGATTGTGAAGATCTTAACGAAGGCCATATTACCAAAGAAGAAGCAAAACCTTGGTTGGATTTGATAAAAGGAGCGAAAGAACAACTAGAACCTTTAGGAATTACGACATCCATTAATCCTTGGGTGACTCTCAATCATGCAGATCGAGGGCGTCAGTTAAAAAAAGGACAAGATTTTCAATTAATGGTAGATTCCAATGGAAAAAAAGCGACAGCTTGTATTTGTCCTTTGAGTCAAGAGTGGAGAAAGTATATTACTGATTTATATGCGTTTTATGCTTCGATTGATCCTTATATGCTTTGGATTGAAGACGATTTTCGTTTCCATAATCACCAACCTTTGCAATGGGGTGGTTGTTTTTGTGAGGAACATATGAAGTTGTATTCGAAAAAGGCAGGCAAAGAGTTAACGAGAGAAGAATTTATAAAAGGCATTTGTCAAACAGGAGAACCTCATCCTTATCGTAAAATTTGGTTAGATACTGCTAGAGAGACAATGGTAGATTTAGCTAAAGAAATAGGTACAGCGGTTCATCAAGTATCCCCTAATGTCCGTTTAGGATTGATGAGTTCTATTCCTACGGTTCATTGTGCCGAAGGTCGAGATTGGGAAGGTATTTTACAAGGATTAGCTGGGAAAACACCGATGGTAAATCGGCCTCATTTACCTAGTTATCAAGAAGTGAGTCCTCAATCTTATTTTTGGAACTTTAATACGATATCTGTTTTAAGTAAAGCCAATGTACCAGTAGATACAGAAATTTATCCAGAGTTAGAAAATTCTCCTCGAACATTGTTTGCAAAATCACGAACTTTTTCTCGTTTTCAAATTGAATTATCCACAGCTTTAGGTGCTCAAGGAATTACGATGAATTTGTTTAACGTAATGGGAAATGGAGTCCTAATGCAAGATGGATTTGAGAAAATGCTACAAGAAGCGAAACCTTTTTTAAATCAAATCACTCAGTTAAATATGGGAGATAAAAAACCAGAAGGGATAAAGGTACTTTTTGATCCTAAGTCATCGTATACGATTCATACGACTCAAGGAGAAAAAATGGAGGAGTTGTATCCTAGTGAGAATTTTTGGGCAGGCTTGTTAAGTGCTTATGGTATTGCTAATGGTTATAGTAAAGAAAAGCAACATAAAGAAGAAGTCCTTGCTATTTCAGGGCAATATTTTAGAAATCTGAAAGAAAAAGAAATAAAAGATTTATTGGATCATAATTTTATTCTTTTAGATGGAGAAGCAGTGGAAACGCTTTTTGAACTGGGTTATGGTTCGCTTTTAGGTATTAAGGATATGACTTGGTATCCACCATATAGTGGAGATTATGCTTATGAAGAAGTTTGTAATGGACATTCTTATTGTGGTATAGAACAGGCTCGCATTTCTTTGCAACGAGCCGAGGGCGGATTTTATGCGATCGAGTATGAAAAAGAGCCGTATATCATTACACAAGCGAAAAAGCCCAATAATGAATTGATGGGACCTAGTATGGTAGTGATTGATGAACATATTTTTGTTTTACCATCGAAGGGGAAAAATAATTTCTTTACTATCCATTTAGATAGTTTTAAACAAGCAATTATAAAATCAGTGGTACAAAATTTTCCCCAAGGGAAGAAACCAGCATATACCATGCAAGATCCTTATATAGGGATTTATATGTATAAAGGTGACGAGGAAATAGTAGTGTTGGTTGTGAATGCCTCTGGGGATGATGTGGATAACGTTTCTGTTTATATCCCTTCTTTGTTGACAAGTCCTATTGATTCAGTTCGAGAAATTAGTCGAAGTGGTTCTAGATTTATTTTACCAAGGTGGAGTTGTCAAGGAGAAATGATATTAGAAACCGAGTTAGAACGATTTGAAATGAAGGCATATCAAATAAAATAGATGTAGAATATATAAAAATATTAAAATTTAATTTTATACTTGAGAGGAGATTTTCAATGAGTAAGCGTCCTAATCTTTTATTTATTATGACAGACCATCAAAGAGCAGATAGTATTGGGATGGTTCAAGATGGTAAAGAAGTAACTCCAGTGTTAAATCAATTAGCAAAGAACTCAGTTCAATTTACTAGAGCGTATAATACGACACCTCTATGTGTACCAGCTCGTACAGCTTTAGCTACGGGTAAATATCCTACTCATAATGGAGTAGTTTTTAATGATGTAAAAGGAAAACGAGCTCAAGATCATAAGACGATTCATCAATATGTAAAAGAAGCAGGATATGTAGTAGGACATGTAGGAATTAATCATATTCAGGTTACTCCTTCGTTAAAGGAAAGAATGGATTTTGATTTTTGGATCGATGATGATAGTTATGAAGCGTATGCGAAAGAAAAAGGAATACAATTAGGCCGTACTCCTGATTTTGCTAAGGAAATTATTGAATTTCAAGATGGAAAGTATGTGAAAAAAGAGTATTCGAATGCAAAGGTGGCAGGTTGGCCTTATCCATTAGAACAGTTTAAAGATCAATATTTTACAAGGAAAGCTTTAGAATTTTTAAAACAACAAGAGGGAGATAAACCTTTTGCGTTATTCTTGTATTATTGGGCTCCTCATCCTCCATTAAAAGTACCAGAACCTTATGCATCTATGTTTAATCCAAAGGCATTGACATTACCAGAAAATGTAGGAGTTCCTGCTCCTAAAGAACCTTCTAAAAGAAGAAAAGGAATTGCTGCACAGTTAGCAGAAGGGTTGACGATGGAAGATTGGAGAGAAGTATGGGCTGCTCATTTAGGTTTAGTGAATATGGCAGATAGTTTGATCGGAGAAGTATTTGATGAACTTAAATCGATGGGCGAAGAAGATAATACAATGGTCATATTTACATCGGATCATGGGGATCATTTAGGACAACATAAAATGTATCAAAAGATGGAAATGTATGATCAAGCCATTCATGTACCTTTCTTATGTAAAGCACCAAAAGGACAAGTGCAAGAGTGTGATACACCAGTATCTCATCTGGATATTTTACCGACAGTTTTAGAAATGTTAAATATAGAAGGTGCTACTAATTTAGATGGAACTTCTTTAGCTTCTAGTATTTTAGAGAATAAAGAACCAATGAAAAAACCTGTATTCTGTCAATATTCGGGGAATCCTACGGTAGGAGATTTACGAAGAGCAGTGATAGAAGGACCTTATAAATATATTTATGATCCTAGGGATACTGCAGAATTATTTGATTTAATGAAAGATCCTTTAGAAATGAATAATTTAGCTGGAGATCCAACGTATGCTACTATTGAAAAAGAGCTTCATGAAAAAGGTATGAAGTGGGCAAAAGAACATGGAGATTGGGTAGAATTTTAAATGGGGAAGGAGTAAAAAATGAAGAATTTTCCTTTATTGCAAAATGTAGATGCAGTCATTGAAGAAGTAGTTTTATATCGATATGATAGTACTGTTCTTCGTCATTTTAGTTTTGGTACATGGAGAAGTCGTCAACATGCTTTCCTTAAAATTTCTACCAATGGATATCATGGCTGGGGTGAAAATGTAATATCAGTCAATCAAGAAGATGTCAATTTACAACGATGGGGAAGTTTTTTTGAAGATTTAAAAGGATTAACAGTTTCTCAAGCTATAAGATATGTAGAAAGTAAATTAACAGACTGGGGAGATCGTCGTTGTGAAATGGCCGAAATGGCTTTGATTGATTTAGCAGGTAAAATACAAGGGAAGTCAGCTTTAGAAATATTACATTTAAATGATCAAGGTTCTGTTCCTGGAGTTTATGTCATTTTAGAAGATGATGTAAATCGTACGAAAGAATTAATAAAACAAGGATTTGAACAAAAATTAACTTCACATATAAAATTAAAATTATTTGGAGACCTTTCACTAGATAGTGCTTTAATACAAGTATTAAGAGAAGGATTTGGAGAAAGTGCATATATTATTGGAGATGTAAATGCAGGGTATCGAGTAGAGTTATCCGAGAAACCTGTAGAAGATGTGGCTGTAGCAATGAAAGAATTATATAGGAAAGGACTCAATGCTTGTGAGGATCCAGCAATGTTGACAAATCAACAATGGGTAGAGTTACAAAGTCAAGTAGAGCCTTTGGCTCTACTTCCAGATTACCCAATGAGGCCTTCCGCTTCGGCCATACGAACATTACTTCCAGGTATGGGGCATATTTATAATATTCATCCGGGTTGTACAGGTTCTATTTTAGCGGCTGTTCGATTAGGACAAAAAATTAAGCAAAAGGGTGGACAGCTGATGATTGGTGATGATAGCCTTTTAGGACCTGCCTGTACAGGGTGGCAACAATTAGCTATTGGATTGTCAGCAGATTGGGTAGAAGCGATAGAAAAACCAGGAGAATCAGATGGATTTTTACAATCCGTTCAACAACAAGCTACTCTACGTCCTATCGATAGTCATATTATTATTGATAAAAAGAGGGCTGGTTTTGGGTTAGAGATTGATGAAGCTATTTTAAAAGATACTTGTGTATGTTTGGTTAATTTATAAGTTCTTTTATGTAATTTTTGATTCATTTTTTAGTTCTGTTAGAAGTAATCCTATATTAGATCCAATATTGTTTTTTAGTTGATCGATATCTTCACAGAAAAATTTTTCGTTTTTAATAGCGGTATCTATTCTGTCTTTGAGTATAGGGAATTGGATATTATTTTTCTTATATTTAGGTAAGACCTTTTTTAATTGATGTTCAGCATATGTTTTTTTGGATGTAACTTTAGGATTCTCTAACAATTTTTTTTCATCAATTTTAAAAACAATATCAAAATGCAATAGTAACCAAAATTCAAAACATGGATTTGTTAAATAAAAGCCATAACCTTTAGCTTTACATGTGTTTTTAACATATTCATACTGATCATTATGAGGATACGATACAAAACTTTCTTTATCTCGATCTACAATCAAGCATATTTTATCAAATCCTTCTGCATAAGTAATATGTTGATTTTTAAGATAGTGAGATAGAGTATCTACTGCGGTAATAATATTTACTTTTTTTCTTAAACAGAATACGGCTTCTTGTGAAGCTTTTTTGAAATTTTCAATAGGATCGGAAGCTTTTTTCTTATATTTATCATAAAAATAGTAAAGAAGAATTTGAAAGATATCATCAGCACCATATAAACTTTTTTTGGAAATTAAGTTTTCTTCTAATAGAAAATCGACCACTATACTAGAAAAAGAATGTACCGTCATTGTTTTGGTTGTATTTTCATTAACATATTCAATTAAGCGATTTAATAGTTTTTTGGGATTACTCCATCCTTTTTCAGTATAACTTCTTAATAGTGGCTTAATTTCTATTAAAGGACTAATTCCAATTTCATTTCTATAGTTATTAATTCCTTCAAAATATTGAACTTCAGTTTGATCACCTTCAAAAATTAAAAAATATTTTCTCATAGCTTCATTTGATTTTTTGGTTCTTTTTCTTTGACCAAAAGTTTTTGGAATTCTCATAGGCTATTTTTCCTCCTTTATAGGAAAAATGTTTTTAAAGATAGGCACTCCTCCATATCTACCTTCTAAGTATGCATGATCGATTTCTTGATCAAATCGTTCGTTATATTCAGCTAATGAGTATATATTGGTTTCGCCAGCGGTATTTTTATCAACAAACCAAATCTCATCCCTTCTTAATAGATCAAAGTCTAAAAGTCTTGATTCATGAGTGGTTACAATTAATTGTACTTTTCTTTCTTTGGCGATAGATAAATAAGATTCAATGAATTTATAGGTTAATTGTGGGTGTAAACAGCGATCAATTTCATCAATAATATAAACTTTTTCTTTATCTCGATTAAATAAAATTTCTATAAGATCGAGTAAGCGAATAGTTCCATCCGATTCTTCGGATAAACTAAATAAAACATCATTTTTTCCATGATTAAATTTAATGGATTTATAGGAAACCTGATCTTTATTATTAATTTCAAAGATAAAAAGACCTTGTTCATCACGAAGTAAAATACTAATAGGTTCGTTAATATTATTTTTTTTGTTCATAGAACGTTTGTCTTCTAATGCAGAATAAATATTTTGAATTAATTGTTGAGGTAGTACTTGAGCTATTTTTTCTGAAGGTATATCTACAATACTAAATTTTGTGATTCCTGTTCCAAAAGCAGCGATGATTTTACTAATTTCATCAATATAATCATTCATCATAAAATAGGAATAATGCGAGATATGTCTATTTGGATAATTAATATCTAATTGATTTTTCATCCAATTGTAGATATTTTCTAGAATTTCTAATTCTTTATTTTCTATATAGAGAGTATTTTTGTTTTGATTCATGAGATGTAAAAATAAGATACTATCATCTAATTTAATATCATCTGCATAGACCGTTAATTTATTTATTATGGTGGGATCTTTAAAATATTTATCGACACTATAAATACCTTGTGTGATGTCTCTGGTAAATATTTCTTTTTCTATATTTTCAGGTGTAAGTTCAATAAGCCATTCAGAAATAATACTACTTTTGTTTAAAATAATTTCAAATCCATAAGAATAATAGTTGTCGTTTATTTTTAGTTCAAATTCAAAATAACTGGGTTTATTTTTATTTGTGATATGACCTTTATAATATTTTATCGTGTGTTTTTTGGGGAATCCATGGATAATCATTTCTTTTGCAAAGTCGATAGACTCTACTAAATTTGATTTTCCAGCTGCATTTGCTCCATAAATAGCTGCAAATTTTAGTAGTTGAATATTTCCATCATTATAAATATGATCCATCTTTGTTTTCCCATCACCACTAATCATAGAAAATTCTTGAATGTTATTAAATGATAAGAAATTACCTACATTAAATCGAATTAACATAGAAATCCCTCCTTGTATGATAATGTCATTATGGTTTAATAGTTAATTATTCAAAAAAATTATAATTATTACTTTGTAAAAAAAATAGTAGTACGATATGTTATATATAGTATCTTATTGGATAATATATAGTATATATTTTTATTATTCTTCCTACTTATATTTTATGTGATTAAAGCGTCTTAGTCAATCTGTTGAAATCTGAGTTTTTTATTTATAGAGGATATATTATTTGTATTTTGATAAAAATTATTAGATAAATTTTTAATATTATAAAAAGGTAAATAGATTATAAAAAAACGAAGAAACTATGGATAATGTATGTGGGTTTAATAGTTTGGTTATTTTGTTTAGTGAAAATAAAGCTATAAATTAGGAGGTTTCATAGATGAAAAAAAATAATAAGCGGATGATTGGTTTGATTATTCTGTCACTTTTATTAGGAATTACGGGATGCTCATCTCAAAAAAAGGAAGTGCCATCTACTTCTTTAATAACGTATTCACAAACTATAGTAGAATGTATCAAGGATAAAAAGATAGAAGAACTTTCACAATATGTTCATCCTACAAAAGGAGTGCGTTTTACTCCCTATGCCTATATTGATCTTACAGAAGATTTGGTTTTTAGTCCTAAAGAGATGGTAGATACTTGGAATAATTCAAAAAGGTATACTTGGGGAAGTTATGACGGAAGTGGATTTCCTATCGAATTGACACTACAAGAGTATTATGAGCAATTTATTTATGATGTAGATTTTGCTAATCCTGAAATGATAGGAAATAATAAAATTATTGGAACAGGAAATACAGAAAATAATATTCAAGAAGCATATCCTAATGGAGTTTTTATGGAGTATCATTTTTCTGGTATAAATCCAGAATATGCTGGAATGGACTGGAGAAGTCTTCGATTGGTTTTTGAAAAAGAAGAAGGTATTTATTATTTAGTAGGAATTGTACATGATCAGTGGACGATTTAAGAGTCATTATACACTATATGGATAGAAAAAAGTCAACCCTTATAGGAGTTAAAGGTTGACTTGTTATTATTTTTCAACAATAATATCCGATAATACTAACTGAACTCCATTTTGTAATGTATCTCCTACAGGACAGGTTTTTTCGATAAAATTAGCAAATTGTTTCATTTTTTCTTCAGGAGAATTCGTTTTCAAATGCATATTAAATATGAATTTGAAATAACCATTCTTGAATGTCGGTAACTATTTTTCTTTCTGTTTGATTTGCAAAAGGGATGGTGTCTAGTTGTTTTACGATCGAGGAGATATCAAAAGGAACATCAGTTAACACTTCTTTTATTTTTTCAAAAATATTAATATGAATGGAGTCTGAGTATATGGTTACTTGTTGAATATGACTATTTTTTAAAGAAAAGAGCAGTTCGACTCCTCCAAAGTCAAAACGATTTTCAAAGGCAATATCAAAGGGTGGAGATTGTCCAAAACGCCATTTCCAAGAAGAATACTTTTTTATGAGATCGCTGAATTCTTTTTCCGCTGGACAGGGGAGGTAAAGGGCGGATCCAACATAAATTTTTTGAAAACTTTCTTCGAGGGCTTTTATGACTTTTGCTATAGTAATATCTGGGTTTAATTCAATAAGATTTATAACACGAGATTGAATAGAGTCAACCCCTTTTGATTTTATTTTTTCTTTGGATACTTGTAAATATGTACTTAAGGGTTTCATATCTGTATGGATTAATAGGGTACCATGATGATAGGATCTTTTATTACCAAAGTAAAAGGCATTACCTGAAAATTTTCGTCCGTGAACAGTAATATCATTTTTTCCGGTAAAGGAAGCTTCAATTCCGAGAGTTTTAACAGCTTCTAATATTACTTGTAGTTGTTTTTCTAAGTTATAATTTTTTTCTTTCATCAGAAAGGTAAAGTTGAGATTTCCTAAATCATGATAGACAGCTCCGCCACCCGATAATCTTCGAGCTACATGTACACCATCTTTTTCTACTTGAGAGATACGACATTCTTTCCAAGGATTTTGATTTTTACCGATGACAATGGTATTTTGATTTTGCCAAAGGTATAAAATTATTTCATTATCTTCTACTTGTTGGAGCAGGTATTCTTCTAGAGCTAAGTTATGATAAGGATTGTAGTTTTTGGAATGGATGATTTTTGTTTTAATTGGCAAGGTGTAATGCACCACCTTCCGAGGAAAGAACACCTTCATGAATAGCTTCGGCTGTAGTAGGATGAGCGTGAATGGTTTCAATAATATCTTCAGCAGTTAGTCCATTTTGGATTGCTAGGGTGACTTCAGCAATAAGATCAGAAGCATGAGGACCAATAATAGAAGAACCAATGATTTTTCCAGTTGCTTTTTCTTTAATGATTTTTACAAAGCCTCGAGTTTCACCATAAGTAAGGGCTTTTCCATTAGCGGAGAAGGGGAATTTACCGATTAGGATATCAATCTTTTTTTCTTTTGCTTCTTGTTCACTTATTCCTACGACAGCGATTTCTGGGCTAGTAAATATGACACTAGGTACAGTAGTATAATTGGCTTTTTTGTTTTCTCCTAGGATATTTTTAATAGCAACGATTCCTTGATAAGAAGCGACATGCGCTAATTGTATAATATTTGTAACATCACCAATAGCATAGATATGAGGAATATTGGTTTGCATATGAGAATTTACATCAATGCCTGGATGATGAGGATTGAGTTTGATATTTATGTTTTCTAGTCCAATATTTTCATAGGAAGGGATACGTCCTACAGCGATTAACACTTTATCACTAGCGATTTCTTTTTCCTTTCCTTTTTGTTCAAATCGAACGATACAATTTTTCTCTTGACCTTTTTGAATTTCTAATACTTTGGATTTGGTATAGATTTTGATTCCTTGTCGTTTGGCAGCACGAGAAATTTCTCGAAGGACATCAGTATCTAACATGGAGAGAATATCCTTCATATACTCTATCACGGTTACTTTGACACCGAAGCGGGCATAAATAAAAGCAAATTCCATTCCAATAATACCACCGCCTACAATCACAATATGTTTCGGTAGCTCCGTTAGGTCTAGAGCAGTATCACTAGTTAGGATATGGTTATTATGAACAATAGGAAAGGGAGGAGGAGCTATTTTAGAACCGGTAGCAATAATAATGTTTTTTGCTTTGATAAGGGTATGATTATCTACTTCAATCGTATGTTCATCGATGAGTTTTCCTTTTCCTTTTTGTATTATTATTTTTTGTTTTTTTAGTAAGAATTCAATTCCTTGGACGAGTTGATCTACAATATTGTTCTTTCGTTCAATGACTTTTTCCATATTTACAGACACCTGATCGACGGCTAGACCATATTGTTCTGCATTTGTAATATTATGATAGATTTCTGCAGATCGAACGAGAGCTTTTGTCGGGATACATCCACGGTTTAAGCATGTACCCCCTACCTTATCTTCTTCAATCAAAATAACAGTAGCTCCCATTTTAGCCCCTTGGAGGGCGGCAACATAACCGCCAGGACCTCCACCGAGGATGGCAATATCTCCTTCTAAAGTTTGTTGTGTTGGTTTTATAGGTGATTTTTCTATGATCAGATCCATTAGGTAGTCCTCCTTTTCGTTATCGTATCGATTACATTGTGGATGGATGAAATAAATGTATTTATTTATTATTTATTAGTATAACAAAAATTAATAGTAAACAAAAGTAAGTTTTCTTTGAATCAATAAGGATTCGTATTTTAAAATATGATTTTAATAAATGATTAGGAATAGGGAAAAAATATTGATATTTTATTTATAGAAATAGGAAGAGAATGTTATAAAATAAATTTTGGGGAATAGATATGTATGTTTTTTAAAGGAGTTAAAGGTAAAATTTTGTAGAAAAGTTTTAATTGCATATTTGCAAAAAGGATGATATACTTACTATTAGTGGATTTAATACAGTGAATAACATTTCTTCTTTAAATGCGTGAGAACGTAATGTGAATCGGTTTTAAATCTAAAAAATATGAGATAAAGGAGGAATGTTGTCATGGCAGATAAAACAATAGTTTGTAAAGATTGTAAAAAAGAGTTTGTTTTTACAGAAGGAGAACAAGCATTTTATAAAGAAAAAGGTTTTGAAAATGAACCTCAAAGATGTCCGGAATGTAGAAGGGCAAGAAAGCAAAAACATAACAATAGAGGTTTCAGAAGATAATATGGTATAAAAATGACCCTATAGGAAACATTCTTATAGGGTTTTTATTTTGTATTTAACTAGAGAAAGGAAGATAAAGAACGTATGTCAAATAAAAAGTTTTATGAATTAGGTTTAGAAAATCGTGTGTTACGGGCTATTGAAGATATGGGGTTTGACCAACCTTCACCGATTCAAGGGGCAGTAATTCCTATTGTTTTAGAAGGTTATGATATTATTGGACAAGCACAAACGGGAACGGGAAAGACTCTTGCATTTGGGGCGCCAATTTTAAGTCGATTAGAGCGAACGGAGAAACGTAGAAAAGGAATTATTGATACGCTAATATTAGCACCTACAAGGGAATTGGCTATTCAAGTCAGTGAAGAGTTACGCCGTTTAGCGAAATATAAAGAAGCAAGAATTGTTCCTGTTTTTGGTGGACAACCGATTGGTCAACAGATTCGAGATTTAAAGAGACAGGCAGATATTGTTGTAGGAACTCCAGGACGAGTGTTGGACTTGATACGACGACGAATTTTACGTTTAGAACAAATTAATTTTCTTGTTTTAGATGAAGCAGATGAAATGTTAAACATGGGCTTTATTGAAGATATTGAAAAAATTATTAAAAGTTGTAATGAAGAACGACAAACATTACTTTTTTCAGCTACTATGCCAGCGCAAATCAAACGACTGGCAAAACGATATATGAGAGCAGAAACAAAGCATATTGCTATGGTAGAGGATACCATGACGGTATCTACCGTTTCTCAATATTATTATGAAGTACGACAAGGAACACGCTTTGAATCTTTATGTAGAATTTTAGATGTAGAGAATCCTACGACAGCTATTATATTTTGTAAGACGAAAAAAGGAGTCGATACATTAGTTGGTCAGTTACAAGAGAGAGGTTACAATGTAGAAGGTATGCATGGAGATATGAATCAAAGTCATCGTTTAAATACATTGCGAAAGTTTAAAGAAGGAACACTAGAAATTTTGGTTGCTACAGATGTAGCTGCAAGAGGGATTGACGTAGATGACGTATCTCATGTTATTAATTATGAGCTTCCTCAAGATGTAGAATCTTATGTTCATCGGATTGGACGAACGGGAAGAGCGAATAAAACCGGGCTTGCTTATACTTTAGTAACGGCTCGAGAGTATATGACTTTAAAGCAAATAGAAAAAGAAACAAAGAGTAAAATTAAAAGAAAAGAGATTCCTACTGTGGAAGATATTTTTAAAGCAAAATCGAAAGGAATTGTACCGTTGATTAAAGAAGGTTTAAAGCAAGAAAATTATCAACGTTTTATTCCTTTAGTGGAGCAGTTAGAAAAAAAAGCAGATCTTGTGGATATCGCAGCTGTACTGATGAATAGTTTATATCAAAAAGAAGTGAGCTATGATTATACGGAAAACGATATTGGATCTTCGACAAGATATGTAAGACTTTTTTTAACAGTTGGAAGGATGGATCGTCTAACACCAAGAAAACTATTAGAGTTTTTTAATAAGACAGCTCATGTAAATCGAGAAGATATTGGAGATATTGATATTTTAGATAAATTTACTTTTGTGGATGCAACAGAAAATGCAGCGAAGTCTATTTTGAAAAATTGTGCAGGAAAAAAGATAGGACGACGAAAGGTAAAAGTGGAAGTATCCAATAAGAAAAAATAAGAAAGAAGGTTTTGTACCTTTTTTATTTACTTTTCATATACTATCATAAAAGGAACTTTTTTCTTTTAAAAGATTTGAGTAAAGTTCAGATATGTAAGATAGGTAGGTGAAAAGAAATGAATAGGGTACAAGTATTTTTATATCCTGCATCTATGCGGACGGTACAGGGTATTAAGTGGGGATATATCAATGCCAACGGGCATTTGATAATATCTCCTCGATATGAAAGGGCCTATGATTTTCAATGTAATGGATTAGCTATTGTTCAGTTTAAAGAGAAGTATGGGATTATTAATTTGCAAGGGCAATATGTAGTACCACCTAAGTATGATAGTATGGATCCTTTTTCAGAACATCGAGCTATTGTCATGGATGAAGAAGGATTTCATGTTATGGATGAACAAGGAAATATTCTTACTTCTAAAGCTTATCGTTTTCTATCCGATTATCAGGAAGGTCGAGCTAAAGCAACAATAGAATTGAAAGGTATAGAAAGATATGGTTATCTTGATTTACAAGGTAGAGAGGTTATTCCTTTTCAATATCAAAGTGCAAGTGATTTTAAAGAAGGAAAAGCAGTAGTTCAAATGGAGAAGGGGAAATATGCTTTAATTGATTTAGAAGGAAGGATTCTTCAAATATATCCCTATGTATTTGTAGGAGATTTAGGAGAAGGACTATTAGCTTTTCAAGTAGAAGAAAATGAAAAATATGGTTTTATTGATTTAAAAGGAAATATAATCATCTTGCCAAAATATACTGGGGTACAACCTTTTACGGAGGGAAGGTCCATTGTCAATATGGGAGAAGATTATATAGATAAATATGGACTTATAGATAAATATGGACATTTTGTATTATTACCTATTTATGATGATATGTACTTATTAAGGAATCAAAGAATAGCTATTGGAAAAGCAATGGATCCACAAAAACCGTATCTAGGGAAAAAATATGGTGTGTCGGATATCAATGGACATATATGTACAGGTTTTTGGTATACTCAGATTTCACCTTATCATCATGGATTAGCTTCTGCTAGTGATGGTAATAGTACATTTTTTATTAATGATAAAGGAATGCCTGTATATAATTTACCCATAGTAGAGGGATCAGGAGAATTAGTTTTTAAGGGAGATATTATTCAAGGTGACGTAGACTATCGAATTTTCTATATGAATCAGAGGGGTATAGGTATCCTTTTGGAGCTGCTCATGGAATGCCTACACAGGTTTTCCCA
>JAAYSE010000079.1 GCA_012524135.1 Candidatus Epulonipiscium sp.
CAGCTGTTTTTTTTAATCGGAGTCTATAGCATGCCCAACAACGTCGGCCACCTTCAGGTTCATGAGCTAAAGGTTTGGCGATACGTAAAAAGTTTTCTACGTCATATTTTCCTTCTACAAATTGAACAGGGAATTTGGTTTGGATTTGTTGAATGAATTGTTGTTGTTCTTTAGTTCGTTTTAGGTATTCTTCGTATTCATCAATATTAGGGTTATAATAAAAAACAGTAATATAAAAATAATTAGAAAGATATTCTATGACATAAGAACTACAAGGTGCACAACAACTATGCAAAAGCAATGTAGGAACTTTTTTATCTTCTTGAATTTTTAAAAGTGTTTGTTCTAATACTTTTTGATAATTTATTTTATTATGATTCATTCATTTACACCTTCTTTATATTCGATATAGAAAATATATTAAAAAGTTTAATTATTTTTAAATAATACAGGTTGTCCATTTAGTATTATATCATAATCCTATAAAAAAATGATAAAAAGATTGAAGGTTAGACAATTTTATGATAAAATTAAAATATTGATTTCAGGAGGTGGAAAAGATGTCAGCCTTACTTATTGTTATGCAAGTGATTTATGTACTTATAGGTCTTGCACTAATTTGGATTATTCTTCTTCAAGAAAGCAAATCTGCGGGATTAGGTGCTATTGGAGGAGCAGCAGAATCTTATTGGGGTAAAAATAAAGCAAGATCTTTAGAGGGTACTTTTGAAAGATACACAAAAATAGGAGCGTTTATTTTTATTCTTTTAGCATTATTTTTAAATATTTTAATGTAAAAATCCCTTGTACAAGGGATTTTTTTTGTATAATTAATATCTGTTATTGAAGTATGTTTGATAATATTTTGCATACAGAAAGGAGAAAAAAATGTCTGTTTCTTTAGAAATTTGTATTGATTCTATTCATTCTGCTATAGAAGCTCAAAAAGGAGGAGCTGTACGTGTAGAATTGTGTGATAATTTATTTGAAGGAGGAACTACTCCTAGTGCTGGTTGCATTCAATTAGTTAGACAAAATATTGATATTGATTTAAATGTAATTATTCGCCCTCGAGGAGGAGATTTCTTATATTCTTCTTTAGAATACGAAATGATGAAACAAGATATTCAGTTAGCTAAGCAATTAGGAGTGAATGGGGTTGTTATTGGACTTTTAAATTCAGATGGAACGATAGATAGGAAGAGAACAGCTGAACTCATTAAATTAGCTAGACCAATGACAGTTACTTTTCATCGTGCTTTTGATGTCGCAAAGGATCCCTTTGAAGCCATGGAACAATTAATTGATTTAGGGGTTGATAGAATATTAACTTCTGGTCAAGAAAATACAGCACTAGAAGGTATTGATTTAATCACTGATTTAGTAAAAAAAGCAGGAGATCGAATTATTATTATGCCTGGTGGAGAAATTAATGTTAGAAATATAAAAAAGATAGTAAATAGAACTAAGGCGAAAGAATGTCATCTTTCTGCTAGAGAACCTGTTGCTAGTAAAATGGAATTTAGAAGACCGTATGTTTCGATGGGTGGAACTCTTTCTTTTCCAGAGTATGAAAATCGTTTCACTAGTTCAGCGTTAGTTCAAGCAATGAATGGAGCTATTAATAAATAAATCGAAATAATAAATTTTATTGGAATTTAGCATAGGGATGTTATTGATTTATGAAAATTAAAGAGATATAAGATATCGAGTAAGAGTGAAATATTTTTTCATTTCTTACTCGATTTTTAATGGTAATTTTGGTATGGCTTTTAATTATAGTTTTAATTTTTTTAGTAGGGAGTCAAGATAAATATTTTTTAATTGACGAAAAACAATAAATATAGTAAAATTAAACTAAATTAAACTAAAAATTTACTAGTAAAGAATAACTAATTTTTAATTTGCAAGTGAAAAAGTAGAGAGGGGAGAAGGTAAATGCGTATTGTACAAAATATGAATACTCAATGGTTTTATGCTCCAAATTTTTCAGAAGAATATATTTATCAGAATCATGTAGATAAAAAAATATTTAAACCCGTTTGCTTGCCACATACAAATATAGAATTACCTTATAATTATTTTGATGAAGCGGATTTTCAATTTGTGTCTTGTTATAAGAAACAATTATTTATTCCTAAAGAGTATAAAGGGAAAAAGATATATTTAGATTTTGAAGGGGTTATGACTTATGCAAAAGTCTATACAAATGGAAAGTTTGTAGGAGAACATAAGGGAGGTTATACACCTTTTAGTATCGATATTACAGAGGTAGTTCGTTTTGAACAAAAAAACATGATTACTGTAGTTGTAGATTCTACAGAAAGATCAGAAATACCACCGTTTGGAGGGGTCATTGATTATTTAACTTTTGGAGGAATTTATCGAGAAGTTTCTTTACGGGTGGTAGAACCTATATTTATTACAGATATTTTTATTAAAACTCCTCAAGTATTAGATCTTAAAAAAATAGTGGAATTAGAAATTTCGATAAATAATATAGAACAAGAAGATCTTACGTTAGTTTGTACATTAATACGAGATAGACAAGAAATTCAACAAAAAACTCAAACAATTCAACAAAATGTGGAGACAGTTAGAATAGATAATTTAGAACATATTGTTTTATGGGATATGGATCATCCAGTTTTATATAAAATGGTAATTGAATTATATCAAGGAGAGAAAAAATTAGATCAGGTTACAGAACAATTTGGATTTCGTGAAGCAATCTTTAAAAAAGATGGTTTTTATTTAAATGGAAAAAAAGTTAAATTAGTAGGTTTAAATCGACATCAATCTTATCCTTATGTAGGATATGCTATGCCTAAAAGGGCTCAGCAAAAAGATGCAGATATATTAAAAAACGAATTAGGACTTAATATGGTTCGAACATCTCACTACCCTCAATCGCGTCATTTTTTAGATCGTTGTGATGAAATTGGTTTACTTGTATTTGAAGAAATTCCTGGTTGGCAGCATATAGGTGATGAAGAATGGCAGAAACAAGTTCTTCAAGATGTAAAATCAATGATTCTTCGAGATCGGAATCGCCCTTCTATTGTAATTTGGGGAGTACGAATTAATGAATCTTCGGATCATCATGAATTATATACGAAAACAAATGAGATAGCTCGAAAATTAGATCCAACTCGTCAAACAGGTGGAGTACGATGTATTGAAAAAAGTGAGTTTTTAGAAGATGTTTATACGATGAATGATTTTATTCATAGTGGTGGGAATAAGGTTTTACGTGATCAAAAAATAGTTACAGGTTTCGATGATTATGTACCTTATATGGTAACAGAATATAATGGTCATATGTATCCGACTAAGAAATTTGATCAGGAAGAACGGGTATTAGAACATGCATTACGTCATGCTAGAGTACAAAATGCCTCTCATATGGATGATCATATGGCAGGAGCTATTGGTTGGTGTGCTTTTGATTATAATACGCATTCTGATTTTGGGTCGGGAGATAAAATTTGTTATCATGGTGTTATGGATATGTATCGATTGCCTAAGTTTGCTTCCTATGTATATAGAAGTCAAAAAGATCCTAAAACAGAGATTGTTTTAGAACCGGTTACGTATTGGAGTCGTGGAGATCGTAATGGTGGATCAATCACTCCTTTTGTTATTTTAACGAATTGTGATTCTATTGAATTTTATTATGGAGGACAATCAAAAGGAAAATATTATCCTAATAAAAAAGATTTTGCTGGTTTATCTCATCCACCAATTATTATGGATGAATTAAGTGGTTATTGGGGAGATAGATGGAATGAAGCTAGTTTTGTAGGATATATAAATGATCAAGAAGTAATTCGTAGAAACTTTACCCATAATCCCATTCCTACAGAACTTTCTGTAAAAGCAGATGATGATACGATTGGTATGAAAGAGTTAGATGTAACTCGAGTAGTAGTAGAAGCATTGGATCAATGTGGAAATACAATGACTTTTCTTGATGACCCTATTTATATTACAGTGGATGGAGCAGGGGAGTTAATTGGACCTCATTCTCTTTCGTTCATAGGTGGTAGTATTGCTTTTTGGGTAAAAAATAAAGGAGTAGAAGGAGATATTTTAATTCAAGTAGAAAGTCAACGTTTTGATAAAAAAGAAATTATGGTAAAAGTAGTAGAATAAAAAATAGTATTAAACTATAATCAATAATATAGTGAAAATCTTTATTTATAGAAATGGTATGAATAAAATCATGAGTATGCATGCATATTCATGATTTTATTTTCTAATGTAAACAAAGTGAATAATATATCGTGTGTTAAGAATAGACTTAATTTTAAATTCAAGGAAGTTGTACTTTCACAAATATAAGTATGGTTATAAATAATTTTAATTTATGCAAGTATATACGTATGGTATAAATGAATTAGAGGAAGGAAGAAAATATGGCTACTTTAAAAGATATTGCTGAAAAGGCAGGAGTTTCTATTACTACTGTTTCGCGAGTTTTAAATTATGATGATACATTGGTTGCTTCTGAAGAAACAAGAAGAAAAATATTTGAGATTGCTACAGAATTAGATTATAAGACAATGAAACAACGTAATAAAAAGATTGTATCGAAGCAAGTTAAAAAAACATATTTACAAACAAAAGAGGTTATACGAATTGGAATTTTACAAAATAATACAGCGGAAGCCGAGTTAGCGGATCCATATTATTTATCTATTCGGATGGGAATTGAAAAGGAATGTGAAAAACATAATATTATTGTAGAAAAAGTAGTAGATTATCCTCAAAGTCTTTCTGGTATTATTGCAATCGGTAATGTGAATGAAAATGAGATAGATCAATTACTAAATCAACAAGAATTTTTAGTACCCATTGTATTTGTTGATACTATACCTAAAAAGATTAACAATGATTATGTAAACATTGATCTTCGAAAAGCTACTCAAGAAGTTTTAGTGTATTTAATGGAGCAAGGTCATAAAAATATTGGATTTATTGGATTTGAGGGTCATATTCATTGTAAAGATTTAAGAGAAGTTACTTTTCGTGATTTTATGAATCGGTATACCATTGCTACCGAGGATGATATTTATGCTACCAGCGAAATGGCTGCAGGAGGATATAAAATTATGAAAAAAGCGATTCAAAAAGGAGATTTACCCACTGCTTTTTTTACTGCGAATGATTCTATTGCTATTGGTGCTTTAAAAGCACTATATGAGCATGGTATTCAAGTTCCAGAGCAAGTTTCTATAGTTGGATTTGACGATATTCCTAATGCCAAGTATACCGTACCTTCTCTTTCCACTGTAAAAGTTTATACAGAATATATGGGAGAAACAGCTGTGAATTTAATATTAGATCAGATACAGGAAGATACTTGTAAAGTAGGAAGATGGGTTACTATTCCAACTCAATTAGTCATTCGAGGAAGTAGTGGATCGGCACCAGATAATAAAAGTAATTAAAAAAGTTAAGAGTTTTCATCTAGTTATGATGATTTTATATTCTATAAAATAAAATCAATGTATACAAATTTAAGAAAATTGAGTATACTAGTATAAGGATTATTAAATTTATTCTTAATGATTGTAATTTTATATGGTATTTTAATTATTTTGAGGTTCTTTATATTACAGTTTCTTAAATAGATTATTATTTAATTATGAAATTTTATTTGGTGTAAGATTTCAAGTGATTGATTCATATAGTGAATCTGGTATTAAGAAGTGAGAAAGGGTGGATTACATGGATCTAGATATACGAGAAAAAAGAAAAGAAAAATTAATTGATTTTATGCATCATAAAGATTATCGCCCTATGAAAGTAAAGGAATTGATGATGATTTTAGAAGTTCCGATGCAAGAAAGAGAAGAATTAGAAGAAATTTTACAAGAATTAAGATTAGAAGGAAAGGTTATACGGACTAAAAAAGGAAAATATATTATTCCAGAAAAATTAAATATGATAGTAGGAATTTTTCAGGGACATCCACGAGGATATGGATTTTTAATTCAAGAGGATCCTACGGTAGAAGATATTTTTATTCCTGCGGAAGGTGTAAATGGAGCCCTTCATAAAGATCGTGTAATTTGTCGGATAACAAGATCAAGTCATGGAGATAAAAGAGCAGAAGGCGAAATTTTAGAAGTTTTAGAAAGAGGTAAAAAAGAGATAGTTGGTCTCTATGAAGAAAGTAAAAGTTTTGGATTTGTGACTCCGGATGATCAACGTTTTTCACAAGATATTTATATTGCTAAAGGAAAAAGTAAAGGGGCTGTTACCGGTCACAAAGTAGTGGTAAGTATTACTGATTGGCCTAAAGGAAGAAGAAATCCACAAGGAGAAGTTATTGAGATTTTAGGTCATATTAATGATCCAGGCGTTGATATTTTGTCGATTATTCGAGAATTTGAACTTCCCACAGAATTTCCAGACTCTGTGAAGCGACAATTAGAGACTATTCCAACAGAAGTATCAGAACTAGATATTCAAGATAGAGTGGATTTACGTTCACTTCCTATGATCACAATTGATGGTGCTGATGCTAAAGATTTAGATGATGCAATTTCATTAGAAAAAACTTCCGAAGGGAATTATCGATTAGGTGTCCATATTGCAGATGTAAATCACTATGTACTAGAAAATTCTCCTATTGATCAAGAAGCATATAAAAGAGGGACAAGCATATATCTTATTGATAGGGTTATTCCTATGCTTCCACATCAATTATCGAATGGAATTTGTTCGTTAAATGCAGGAGAAGATCGATTAGCTTTAAGCTGTATGATGGAGATTGATGCTGAAGGGAATGTCCTAGATCATCAGATTGTAGAAAGTGTTATTCAAGTCGATGAACGAATGACTTATACAGATGTTCAAAAAATCCTAGAAGAAAAGGATTTAAATTTACGAGAAAGATATAAGAAATTGATTCCTTTATTTGAGGATTTAGAGACACTTACTCATATTTTGCACAAACGAAGAAATAATAGAGGATCTATTGATTTTAATTTTGAAGAAAGTAAAATTATTTTAGATTCTCAAGGAAAAGTAATACGGATTGAGTTAGAAGAAAGAAATATAGCTACTAATATTATAGAAGAATGTATGTTAGTGTGTAATGAGACCATTGCAGAACATTATTTTTGGCAGGAACTTCCTTTTGTATATCGCATTCATGAAGAACCAGATCCAGAAAAGATTCAAAAGTTATCTACGTATATTTATTCTTTCGGATATCGTATAAAAGGAGCAAATAATACTCTCCATCCAAAAGAAATTCAAAAACTTCTTCAAGATATAGAAGGATCATTAGAAGAACAAGTAATTAGTCGTTTAACACTTCGTTCATTAAAACAAGCTAAATATCATACTCAAAATGAGGGTCATTTTGGCTTAGCAGCGAAATATTATTGTCATTTTACTGCACCTATACGTAGATATCCTGATTTACAAATTCATCGTATTATAAAAAATCAATTACAGGGTAAATTAAGTACAAAGAGAGTCTCTTATTTACAAAAAAATTTACCGGAAGTAGCTAAACATTCATCAATAACGGAAAGAATAGCGGAAGATGCAGAGCGAGAAGTGGAAAAATTAAAGAAAGTAGAATATATGCAAGATAAAATTGGGGAAATATATGAAGGAATGATCTCAGGTATATCTCCTTGGGGCTTTTATGTAGAACTTCCTAATACGATAGAAGGTTTAGTACATGTAACAAGTTTAGATGATGATTATTATATCTATGATGAACAACATCATTTGTTTATTGGAGAACATACTAAAAAAATGTATCGACTAGGAGATCGGGTTAAAATTGAAGTAGTACGGGCAGATATTATCCAACGAACGATAGATTTTCAATTGGCATAAAAATCAAATAGAAAGTAATAAAGTAGATATAAAGAATACTATAGAAAAAGATCTTCTCGTAAATAAGAGGAAGATCTTTTTTTATAGTATTTATTTTATATTTATTAAAATGTAGAAATTAATATCATTTATTATTATTTCATTATTCTTCATAACTTCACCATGGATATCGGATAGGACAAAAGAAATTTTAATATTTTCATTTTCGTCATAGAAAGTCATATCTTGGGTTGTTATCTCTGTTTTATCTGTTCCATATTTTTGATAAAGTTGAGTACCCCATTTATTAAGCGAAGTATGATAAAGTTCCTTATTATTTTGTATAATTGTTAAAACTTTTTCTTGAGGTTGATAAGTGACTTCTACATCATTTAATATATTTTTAGATAATGTAGAAGAATAATAATTTTGAAAGCCTATAAAATAATCATAGTCTTGAATAGAAATAATAGTAGGATTTCCTATAGCATGATAATAAAAATAATTATTTGAAAAAGCATATGGTGATTGTTGTGGGAAACCAAAAATTTCTTCCATTTGATTTATTGTAAAATCAGAAGGTACATAATGTACATCTTGGAGGGAGTACATTCGATCAAAATAGGATAAAATTTGGCTTACTTCTACTTGTTCTTTCTGTGAGACAGTTGTAGAAGGAATAATTTTGTTGCCTTTTAACATATTGTTTTGTGTGAGTATTTTTTCTAATCGATGATTTTGGCTTATTACTGAAATATTCTTATGACTCCAAGGACCCCATACGGATAAAAAAGTAAGGCAAGAAAGAGAAATAAGAAGCCATATTGTTTTTGGTTTTTTAGTAAAAGTAAGATAAAGCATACAACCTGTGACCCATATTCCAGCTAGTGCTACAAAATAACGATTGGATGTAATTCCATATTCGTGAATGCGAATACCAATAGACATAAACATAATAACTAAAATAGGTAAAATGAGTCGACTGATCCAATGATAAAAAATAGCAACCCATTTGTTTTTGGAACGTAGAGATTGAATACAAAATAAAACACCTGTTGTAATCATGGAATACCATAAAACCAAATGAGCTACAAGTCCTTCTGGCCATTGATGAGTGAGTATAATCTTAGCAAAAAATATATAGAGTATCGATGTATAAATAGTAAGCAAAGGCATGACGATATATAAAAGCAATACTTGAAAAGCGTGTGGATAAGAAAAAGATATTTTAGATAAAGATGTTTTTGGTACTCCAGCTAAAAAGAAAGTAGGAGCAAAAATTCCAATAGAAAGAATCCATACATCCAAGTATAATTCAGATGGAAAAGGAATACCTAATAACTTATCAATAGTAAATAAAATTCCAGCTAATCCTAGAAATAAAATAAAGGCATAGATACCCGTTAAGAAAAATCTTCCTCCTAATCGAATGGTATATAACTCAAAATCCTGTGAGGAAGTAGATCCATAAGGGAGAAATATAAAAGCAATATATAATGAAAGGGTTATAGCTATATAGCGAATGATGGAGAGTTGAGATAAGTCTTTTAAAAAGAACAGGTAGTATAAAACCAATAGAAGAATGCCAATAGCATAGAATAAAAGAGGGATAGAAGAAAGTTTCATTTCAAGGATTCGTTTTATACATAAGGATAATGGGATACCTAATGCTAATACCATAGTGATTCGTTGTAATTGAGTTAACACGTTTGAATCTAAGTTAGAACTTTGATGGGCTAAATACATCAGTAAAAAAGAAACCAAAGTAGTTATAACAATAGTGATAGGAAAACGTTGGATGGCAACTTTCATTGAAGCAAAAGCTTTTTTGATATAAGCGTATATTTTCATGAGACACCTCTTTTTAATTTTTATAGTTTAAATATGGATATCTATAATAGTATAATATATTGTTATATATTTTAATGAATACTATTTTAGTTTATAATATAATTTTATCATACAAGATAAATCTAAAACAAGCAAGCTTTCTTTTTGTTCCTTTTTCTGTTAGAATAATTTAAAAAATATATAAAGTAAAAGAGGTTTACGAATCCCTACTTCTTTTGTTATAATAAAAAAAGAATAGAAAAGAAATGAAGGACTAAAGAAAGGATTGTCACAAATGAAGCAAGATATTGCAGAAATATTATTTACAGAAGAAAATATAGCTCAAATAGTAAAACAATTAGGAGAACAAATTTCAAAAGATTATGAAGGAGAAGAAATTACTGTTATAGGGATTTTAAAAGGATCAAATATATTTTTAGCAGATTTGATACGTCACATTACAGTTCCTGTATATTTAGATTTCATGGTAGTATCTAGTTATGGAAATTCAGCGAAAACCAGTGGAGTGGTTCGAATTCTTAAAGACTTAGAAGAAGATATTGAAGGGAAAAATATTTTAATTGTAGAAGATATTGTAGATACAGGATTGACGTTAGCTTATTTAAAAGATAATTTATTACGTCGAAATCCTAAATCACTTAAAATATGTAGTTTATTAGATAAACCAGCTCGACGAGAAATAGATATTACCATTGATTATAAAGGTTCTGATATTCCTGATGAATTTATCGTAGGATATGGCATTGATTACGCAGAACGTTATCGTAATTTACCCTTTATAGGAATCCTTAAAAGAGAAATATATGAATAATTTTTAAATTTTTCATACTAATTATTTTAAATGACGTATATAGACATAAAGAAGAATGAGTGAAAGAATTTATTCTTATATATTCTTGTTTGTAGGATAGAATAAGGATGATGACGATTTAAAAATAAGGAGAGGAGTTTTGCGATGAAAAAAAGACTATATAAATCTAGAGACAAAAAAATAGATGGAGTTTGTGCTGGAATTGCAGAGTACTTTGATATGGATGCAACTTTAGTTCGACTTATTTGGGTTCTTTTAACATTTACTGCTTTTGCAGGATTTGGTGGAGTTATTATTTATATTGTTTGTATGGTTGTTATGCCAGAAGCTCCTGCAGGTTATGATCCAGAAAAAGAAATTATTATTGAAGATGATCGACAAAATTAAAATTGCCATCCAAAACCCAATAAGTGGTTTTAGAAAGATCCATAGGTTTATAAGAGTAAGAACCTATGGATCTTTTTATATTATTTTTGGACAAAGATCTTTCTTTTTATAAAATAGTATGTTATAATCTATAAAATTTATTGGACAAATATTGAATGGTGATAAGGATAAATAATTAAAGGAGAGAATATAAATGGGATTACTTTATAAGAGCACTCGTGGTGGTCAAAAAGGAATATTGGCTTCTACAGCCATTATTCAAGGAATAGCAGATGATGGAGGGCTTTTTGTACCAGAAGCTATTCCTACTTTACAAGAAACTTTAGAAAGCCTTCAATCATTGTCATATCAAGATTTAGCTTATGAAATTATGAAATACTTTTTCACAGATTTTACAGAACAAGAGTTGAAATCATGTATTGAAAGTGCATATGATCAAAAATTTGATACATCTATTATTGCTCCCGTTGTTTCTACATCGAAAGCTTCTTTTTTAGAACTTTTTCATGGACCAACGCTTGCTTTTAAAGATATGGCACTTTCGATTTTACCCTATTTATTAAAGACAGCAGCCCGTAAACAACAAATAGATAAAGAAATTGTTATTTTAACAGCTACATCTGGTGATACGGGAAAAGCAGCTTTAGAAGGATTTGCTAATGTAAAGGGAACAAAAATTATTGTGTTTTTCCCGGAAGATGGAGTGAGTCCTATTCAAAAACAGCAAATGGTTACTCAAAAGGGAGATAATACCTATGTCATTGGTATAAAAGGAAATTTTGATGATGCACAAAGTGGTGTTAAAAAAATTTTTACAGATCTTTCTTTTCAAGAACAATTAGCAGAAAAGGGATATTTATTTTCATCTGCTAATTCTATTAATATTGGTCGCTTAGTTCCTCAGATTGTATATTATTTTTATGGTTATTTCCAAATGGTAAATCAAGGCAAAATTCGTTTGGGAGATTCCCTTCATGTTACAGTTCCCACAGGGAATTTTGGAAATATATTAGCAGCTTATTATGCAAAACAAATGGGACTTCCTATAGGAAAACTAATTTGTGCTTCTAATGACAATAAAGTTTTATATGACTTTTTCCAAACAGGAATTTACAATCAAAATCGTGAGTTTATGGTAACCATATCTCCTTCTATGGATATTTTGATTTCTAGTAATTTGGAACGTTTACTATATCATATGAGTGGAGAAGATGCAGTACAAGTCAAAGAATGGATGAATCAGCTAATTCAAAAAGGACAATATCAGATTACAGAAGAAATGAAAGAGAGATTACAATTATTTTATGGTGGTTATGCTACAATAATTGATACACAAGAAGGAATTAAAGAATTATTTCAACAAACAGGCTATTTAATAGATACTCATACAGCCGTAGCATATCAAGTAGATCAACAATATAAAAAAGAAAGTGGAGATACGACCCCAACATTGATTGTTTCTACTGCAAGTCCTTATAAATTTACAAAAAGTGTAATGGAATCTTTAGATAAAGAGTATGGGAAGTGGGATGATTTTGTTCTTTTAGAAAAAATACAAGAATTATCTAAAGTTAACATTCCTACAACGATTAAAGGGTTAGATAAAATGCCTATTTTACACAAAACTATTTGTCAAAAAGAAAAAATGAAGGAAGAAGTAGCACATATATTAGGAATATAAAAAGAAGTAGAGTTGAATCAATAGGTTTAAAAAATAAAAAGGTCTTAGGACAAAAAA
>JAAYSE010000080.1 GCA_012524135.1 Candidatus Epulonipiscium sp.
CTCTTGTTCTAATCTTTTTTTCAATTTTTGATAATAAAATATATGTCGCTCTTTTTCTATCTTGAATATTTTGGCAACCGTTTTTATATTTGATGAAATCTCCTCCATTGTCGTAATTTTTTCATATATGTCTCTTTCATATTTTTCAATCTCAATGAGTTTATTAATAATATCAATCAGTGTATACATCCGTGTTTCTTCCTTTCATTATATCTGCTATGTCTGCTATGTTTGCTGTTATGTTTGCTGCTATTTTTTCTATTATTTTTGCTGTTTATTTAATGTTGATATTATTACTGAGATAACAGAGCCTTTGTAGGAATCGTCCCGTGATCCCATTCGTAAAAATATTTCATAATTCCCATATAAATACCCCATGCAATTTTCTGCTGATATTTTTCATCATTTAATTTTCTTTCTTCTTCGGGATTTGATAAAAACCCACATTCTACAATTACAGTTGGTCTTAATGATTGTTTTAATAAATAATAACTATCATTTGCTTTAATACTTCTATTATTCGTAGGATCTACAAAACTAATCAGTTCCTGCTGAATTAACTCAGCTAAATATTTTCCTTCTTCTGAACTCGTATAATAAAAAACCTGTGCTCCTTTATATTGTTTTTGTGGAAAACTGTTTTGATGAATACTAATTGCTATATCAGCGTCTAAATCATTTATCATTTGTACTCGTTTTTTTAAATCTGCTCGTTTTTTATTTGTATCGTTTTCTTTATAAAGACCTCGATCCTCTGTTCTAGTCATCCATACCGATGCTCCACTTTGTTCTAAATATTGCTGAAGTATAAGCGCAATTTGTAAATTAATATCTTTTTCATCCCATCCTTGTTCGCCAACTTTTCCTGGATCTATACCTCCATGCCCTGGATCAATTACAACGACATGATAAGCTGTAGGTAAAGCAAAAGTAGTAGACATCTCTTGATGTTGTACATGATATATCCATGCTATTAAAAAACAAATACAAAAACTAACTATTAAATGACGCTTTCGAAAAACAACAACCATTTTTTCACCTCAACCTATGAAGCTTCTTTTATTCATATATATTCCTCTATTCTTTACAAATATGAATAAGGTAAGGTTATTTTAGATTGTTTTGCAAAAGATTCCAT
Source organism: Candidatus Epulonipiscium sp. (assembly GCA_012524135.1). Lineage (GTDB taxonomy): Bacteria > Bacillota > Clostridia > Lachnospirales > JAAYNZ01 > JAAYNZ01. Next base: position 1,139 of record JAAYSE010000080.1, read on the forward strand.
ATCTGAGGCTTTTCTAGTCCTTTCTTCCAGCCTGATACTCCTGCTAAATTGTATTTTTCCACCAATTGAATCTTTTTTTCAATAGATCGATCGTCTTCTAACCAACATCGATATAAAATTCCATCTTTCTTATATTCACCATAATATTGGCCTATTTCTTCATCCCATATAATTTCTGCATTATTTTCATTTAGTATATTATAGGCTTTTTGCATTCCATACGCTTTCGATTTTACTTCTACAGTACCATCTTTCACTTCTTCTGCCCAAAGTCTTGTATAATATGGTATTCCTAATAAAATTTTTTCTTTCGGTACTACTTCTAAAGTATCTACAATTCCTTTTTCTACGAATCCAAGAGATGCAACAGAACCACTTGTAGAGGATCCACCCCAATGTTCATCATATGCCATGATCATGATATAATCGACCACTTCTCCGACTTCTTTCCGATGATAATGCTCTGTCCAAGGTGAAGGAACATACATAGCTACCGATAAGATGCTACCTTGTTCTTTCATAAAAGGTGCTAATTCTCGAATAAATTGAAGAAAATAAATACCATCTTCTTTAGCAATACTTTCAAAATCAATATTAATACCATCCAATTGATATAAAGAGATATATGCTAATAGCTGCTTAATTAAATACTCTCTTTTATCTGTATTACTTAATACTGCATGAGTAAGTTGTGGATCAAATTGATTATTTATTAAAGGCCACACTTGATAGCCTTGATCTTTTGCCCATTGTACATAACTCAAATCAGCAAGGTTGGCTATTTCACCTTCTTCGTTCGCAATCGAAAACCAAGTTGGTAAAACTACATCTAATCCCTGAACATTCGTAATACCTTCTTTTGCCACTTGTTGATTACTAGTAGAAAATACTTGATGCCAAACAGCATTAATTTTTCCTTCTGTTGGTTTCCATTTATTAGGAACAACAGGAGCATTAGGCAAAGGTTCAGGAACTATTTCTTGTAATCCCCCTATATGTTTTTGCTGCAGATACCCCACTATACCCTCTTTCGTTCGAATCTGATACCAATCTTCTATGGATTCATATATCCTTACTTCTTGTCCTTCTTTTAAGGTTGTAATAGTGGGACTTTTTATTGTAGGATGTAATCGAAGTTGACTCTTCTCTTTTGCTACTATTCCTATCGTTTTTTCTTCTATATAATAGTCTACTGTTATAATATTCGTTTTTTCGTGATAATTCGTTTCAATAGGAAAGAACCGTTCTAAAAAAGACACAGGTAAATAAGGAGTTCCTTGAATAATTTTCATAGGGATCTCTAAAGTTAAAGGTTCTTCATTTACATAATATGTTAATTCATCAGTAGCCATTCGAATTACTTTATTCTCTGTAGTAATTGTTACTTTTTGAACTTTAGGATCCCAAAAAATATAAGGATCAATATAATCTTGAATAAATGAAAAGGGAAGAAGAATTTCTCCTTCTATAACAGGAGACTCTTTTAATGAAAGAATTTGATTTTTAAATACCATTCCCACCTTATTTTCTTTTAGCTCAGGAATTATTTCATTAATGGATATATTTCTAAAATTAGGAAAATAAGGAGTTATTACAAAAATACTTGTTACTAAAAAACCTAATAAAACCAAAAACCATCCTATCATTCGTCTTATTCGTTTTATTCTTTTTTTTCGTTTTATTCTTTTTCGCATAAAAATCCCCGTCTTTCTGTACTAACTACAATCTCTTTATGTTTCTTCCATAATTATAACATAAAGGTTCTGATTTCGACAGAAAAACAGGGATTTTGACAACTTGATTTTACTTCCAATTTTCAATAATATAACGTTCGATGGCATACACAGCTGTAGCACCATCTGCCGTTGCTGTTACAATTTGTTTCAGTAACTTTTGTCGAACATCTCCAGCCGCATAAACGCCTGGAATACTAGTTTCACAATTTTCATTTGCAATAATATATTCTTGCTCATCCATAGCGACTTTTCCTTTTACTAGGTTAGAATTAGGGTCTGTACCAATAGCAACAAAAACACCATCTACTTCTAGAGGCTGCGTTTCATTTGTTTTTGTATTTATCAACTGTATACCTTCAACCTTACTGTTCCCATAAATTTCTTGAACTTGCGTGTCCCATAACACTTCTACATTGTCTATTTCAAAAAGGGCTTCTTGTAGAATTTTAGTAGCACGCAATTTATCTCTACGATGAATCAAATATACTTTTTTAGCATAGCGGGATAAAAATATAGCATCTTCTACAGCAGTATCTCCACCACCTACTACAGCAGTAACTTTTCCATTAAAAAAAGCACCATCACAAGTAGCACAATAAGAAACTCCTCTTCCACGTAATTTTTCTTCACCTTTTACACCTAATTGTTTCCACCTAGCTCCTGTTGCAATAAGAACAGCTTTCGTTTCATAAATCTGTGTTGTAGTAATTACTTTTTTTATTTTGCCATCTAATTCTAAATCTACTACTTCATTTAATGTAGGAACAACGCCAAACATAGCTGCATGTTCTTGTAATTTCATTGCTAGTTCTGCCCCACTCAATTCGGGAAGCCCAGGGTAATTCGCTACTTCATAAGTATTAATCACCTGTCCCCCTGCAAATTCTTTTTCTAATAAAAGAGTATTTAACTTAGCTCTTCCTGCATAAACTCCGGCTGCAAAACCAGCAGGCCCAGAACCAATAATAATTAAATCATATACCATCTATTTTTACACCTCTTTCTCTATTTTTTATCCTATACTATAATATATTTATTCTTATTGTACCCATAAATAAAATCTTATGCAATGTGTAAAATCCCTTTTTATCCTTCATATACATTGATTATATACTTATTATATCTGTTTATTACAATATTCTTATATTACGTTTAAGAATTGATAATTTATCATTCTCGTTATCTTCGTCCTAACTATGTCATATACATATAGCAAGCTTATATATAACAACCCTTAAATAAAAAAGCTTTTCTTCGAACATAAATTAACATGAAATAACAACATTCCCCTCTTTACATGCTAGGGGGATATCGGTTATACTATATCTACATATATATTATCCATCTTATCGTAACATCATTCGTCTTTGCTTTCATTCATAGTATAAAAGATTGGAAGTGATGAATATGAAAATAGAACGTATTAGTGATAATCAAATTAAAATTTTCTTAAATAAAAAGGATTTATTGGATCGAGAAATTAAAATTAGTGAACTAGCCTATGGATCTGAAAAAGCTCAAAATCTTTTTCGTGACATGATGGAAAAAGCCTTTGTTGAACATGGGTTTGAAACGGACAATGCTCCTCTTATGATTGAAGCAGTGCCTTTATCTACAGAAAGTATCATGATCATCGTAACAAAAGTAGATAGTCCTGAAGAATTAGATGAAAAACTAGGTCATTATCAATCTAAAAAACAATCTAGACGTTTTAAAAAGAAAATGCAAGAAACAGATGGACTTTCTGATGTTTCTCGTTCCAAACATGATCCTACTTGGATTTATTCTTTTCCTTCCTTGGATACAGTAGCAATACTTTCTAAACAGTTATATGGTTTGTATCAAGGAAATAATACATTATATAAAGACAATCAAACGGAGAAGTATTTCCTTGTTTTATATGCAAATCAAAACCCTAACACTCATCGTTCCACAATTGAAGGATTGTTATCTGAATATGGTCAAAAGCACCTTTCTTCTTCTCTTTCTGAAAGCTTTTTAATGGAACATGGTGATACACTCATACAAAGCAAAGCGATTGAGGTACTGACAGAATTTTTATAAGATCGGAAATAAAAAAAACTGGTGAAATTCACCAGTTTTTTTCTTCTTATTATTTATCAGTTAAGTATTCGTTAATCTTTTTCACTAACGCATCTTCATCCATATTATGAACTAAGCAAGCTTCTTCTAAAGTTTCTCCTTGTGCAGAAGGACATCCTACACAATGCATACCGGCTTCCATCAAAATAGGTATAATACCTCTATCTATAGCTATAATATCAGAAATAATCATATCTTTAGTAATAGTTGCTACCATATTATATCCTCCTTTTTATCAACATACAATGACTTTTTTATATTATATCCTAAAACCACTTAAAAATGCAATAGTAAATAGATCATTTTAATCAACAGCCCCCATCAATTTTGGAATGACTTGTTTTTTCCTTGATAAAACTCCTGGTAAAAAAAGAGTATCTTCTTCATAACTCATTCCAAAAGCTCGTTGTAATAACTCTTTAGCACCACCTACAACTAATAACTCTGTTCCATCTAATGTAATATCTGTAATCATTAAAATCATTAAATCGTATTCTTTCTCTTGACTCATCATTTCCATCACTGCCTGTAAAGATTGTTTCATATCATATACTGCTTGAAAATCTGTAGTATTAATTTGAGATACTGCCACACGATAAGAACCGAAAATAAACTCTTTTAAATCACATCGAATAATCTCTTCTGGTTCTCTACCTTCTAGTGAACTACCTGCAGTAATTAAATCCAGACCATATTTCATTACATCTAATTCTGCTATCCTTCCTAATTCATAAGCAATTTTTTTATCTTCTTCTGTACAAGTGGGAGAATGAAATAATAAAGTATCCGATAAAATAGCACTTAACATCAGTCCTGCCATTTTCTTACTAGGAATAATATTATTTTCTTTATACATTTTTGCAATAATAGTACAAGTACATCCAACCGGCTCTGCTCTAAAATACAGTGGTGACATAGTGCGGATATCAGCAACTCGGTGATGATCAATCACTTCTAAAATATGAGCCTGTTCAATACCAGAAATAGATTGACCTTTTTCATTATGATCCACTAATATAACTTGTTTACGATTAAAATCAATTAATTGTCTACGTGAAATAATGCCCAGTACCCTTCCTTCCTTGTCTAAAATAGGAAAATTCCGATATTTAGAATCTTGTACAATTTCTTTTATTTCTTCAATATAATCCTCTTCCTCAAAATAAATTAAATCCTTCGTTTTCATAATGGAAGAAACAGGAATACTTTGATTCATTAATTTTATCGTTTTAAAAAAAGTATGAGGAGTTTTTACTAAAACAACATTCTGTTTTTCTGCATCCTTCTCCAATTTTTCTGTTGAATCTAGACCTGTTACAATAATACAGCCAGCCCCTGATTCCAAAGCTAATTTATGAAGTTTTTTATTATGACCAGTAATAACAATATCTCCTTTAGACAAAGGCATATCTTCATTTAAAGTAGAATCGGTATAAATATTTCCTTGAATCCAATCTGCACCATATACTCCTACTACTATTTCTCCATCTAATACTTCTACTAAATTACTAAAACGAGTTTGATACTGACGTAGTATCGTTTCATCCGATAACTCCATATAGGCATATGTAATGTCAGATAATGAAATAATTCCAGATAACGTATCATCTCCTTTCACTACAGGAAACATAGCTTTACCATATCTTCTCATAAAATCCCAAACTGTTTTTAAAGGAGTATTTTCAAAAATTTTAGGACATCTTGTATAATCTAAATCTTTCCCCTGTGGCTTAATATCTTTTAATAAAGGTGGCTCAGACTGGTTAAAATAATCTAATACAAAACAAGTTTCTGCATTAAGGTCTCCAATTCGAACTGCCTTTGCTTTCTTATATCCTATTTGTTGTTTTAAATTAGCATAAGTAATAGCAGCACAAATAGAATCGGTATCTGGATTCTTATGCCCAAATATAAAGATAGGTTTATCCATACGTTTCACTCTCCTACTCTATAAAGTAAAACTATTGTATCATTGAAAAACAAAAACGTAAAGAAAGTGATTTATGATCTTTTTTACAAAAAACTCTTTTTCTATTTGACAAATTTATAACGATTGAATATAATGTAGATCGTTGTTAATAATATATTAATTATTGTACTCTATTTTTGTTATTCTAATTTAAAAAATCTAGTAAAACTTTTTAAGTTTAGGATTCCACTTATTAAATGATAATTATTATTGTTAAAAAAACTCTTGACGTGTATACAGTATTCATGTATACTGAGAATGTAAATCAATAAGACATATTTTATTAAATATTTGGGCATTATTATTTTTATTAATAATAGATGATAGCTTATAGCTAGTAACAATTATTACTTTGTTATTATAAGGAGGTTTTTTCAATGTTTGAACAATGGAAGGATTTTAAACTAGGTGACTGGGCAAAAGAAATCAATGTCCGAGATTTTATCCAAAAAAACTATACTCCCTATGAAGGCGATGATTCCTTTTTAGCAGGACCTACAGAACGAAGTACAAAATTATGGGACAAAGTTTCTGAATTAATGGAAAAAGAAAGAGAAAAAGGTGTTTTAGATGCTGAAACAAAAATACCTTCTAGCATTACTTCTCATGGTCCTGGATATGTAGATAAAGATCTTGAACAAATTGTAGGTTTACAAACAGATAAGCCTTTAAAAAGAGGAATTATGCCATTTGGTGGTATTCGTATGGTAAAAAAAGCTCTTACTTCTTATGGCTATGAATTAGATCCTACTACTGCTGAAATTTTTGATAATTACAGAAAAACACATAACGATGGTGTTTTTGATGTATATACACCGGATATGCGTAAAGCTAGACACTCTGCTATAATCACAGGTTTACCTGATGCTTATGGTCGTGGACGAATTATTGGTGATTACCGAAGAGTTGCACTTTATGGTATTGACTATCTTATTGAAGAAAAACAAGAAGAAAAACGTCTATTAGAAATGGACTATATCGCATCTCCTGTTATCCGACAACGAGAAGAAATTTCTGAACAAATTCATTCTTTACAAGAACTAAAAGAAATGGCTGCTTCTTATGGTTGTGATATTTCTAAACCTGCTGCCAATGCAAAGGAAGCTATCCAATGGACTTACTTTGGTTATCTTGGTGCTATTAAAGAACAAGATGGTGCTGCTATGTCCCTTGGTCGTGTTTCTACTTTCTTAGATATTTACATTGAAAGAGATTTAAAAGCTGGTGTTTTAACAGAAGAAGAAGCACAAGAATTAATGGATCATTTTATTATTAAACTTCGTATGGTTCGTTTCTTAAGAACACCTGAATATAATGATTTATTCTCAGGAGATCCTACTTGGGTTACCGAATCTATCGGTGGTATGGGATTAGATGGTAGAACTCTTGTTACAAAAAATAGTTATCGTATGCTTCATACTTTAAATAATTTAGGACCTGCTCCTGAACCTAACTTAACTGTACTATGGTCACAACGTCTTCCTGAAAACTTTAAAAAATTCTGTGCTAAAATTTCTATTGATACTAGTTCCATTCAATATGAAAATGATGATTTAATGAGAACTTATTATGGCGATGACTATGGTATTGCATGCTGTGTATCTGCTATGAGAATTGGAAAACAAATGCAATTCTTTGGTGCTCGTGCTAACTTAGCAAAAGCTTTACTTTATGCTATTAATGGTGGAAAAGATGAAATCTCTGGTGATCAAGTTGGACCTAAATTTGCTCCTATCACTAGTGAATATTTAGATTATGATGAAGTTATGGGAAGATTTGACCAAGTATTAGATTGGTTATCTCATTTATATATTAATACACTTAATATTATCCACTATATGCATGATAAATATGCTTATGAAAAACTTCAAATGGCACTTCATGATAAAGATATCTTAAGAACTTCTGCTTGTGGAATTGCAGGATTATCTGTAGTGGCTGACTCTTTATCTGCTATTAAATATAGTAAAGTAAAAGTACTTCGAAATGAACAAGGATTAGCTGTTGATTATGAAATTGAAGGAGAATATCCTGCATTTGGTAACAACGATGATCGAGTAGATAAAATTGCTGAACACATTGTAACTACATTTATGAATAAATTACGTAAACATAAAACATATCGTGATTCTATTCCTACTTTATCCGTTCTTACTATTACTTCTAACGTAGTTTATGGTAAGAAAACTGGAAATACTCCTGATGGAAGAAAAGCTGGAGAACCTTTTGCACCTGGTGCAAACCCAATGCATGGTCGAGACAAAAAAGGTGCTATCGCTTCTATGGCATCTGTGGCTAAACTTCCTTACCAACATGCTGAAGATGGTATTTCTTATACTTTCTCCATTGTTCCTGATGCACTTGGAAAATCAGAAGATGAAAAAGCAAAGAACTTAGTTGGTATGTTAGATGGATACTTCAATGATGAAGGTCATCATATTAACGTAAACGTATTTAATAGAGAAACATTATTAGACGCAATGGATCATCCAGAAAAATATCCTCAATTAACAATTCGTGTATCTGGATATGCTGTAAACTTTATTAAATTAACAAGAGAACAACAATTAGATGTAATCAATAGAACTTTCCATGATCGTTTCTAAGTTTTAAATATCTAAGGGTGAGAATGATCTCACCCTTTCTTTATCTAATCATTCTATGATTTTTGTTAGTTAAATAAATTTCATAAGATTCAATTTATGAAATTTATTTAACTCATAAGAAAAGGAGGAATAATTATGACAATAAAAGGACGAATTCATTCAATGGAAAGTTGTGGTACTGTTGATGGACCTGGTATTCGATTTATTGTTTTTACGCAAGGCTGTCCTCTTCGATGTCAATATTGCCACAATCCTGATACTTGGAAAATGAATGATGGAACTGAAATAACCGTCGATGAATTAATAGATGAAATTGTAAAGTATAAATCTTATATGAAATTTTCTGGTGGTGGAGTTACCGTAAGTGGTGGTGAACCTTTACTACAACCTCAATTTATCAAAGAATTATTTCGTCGTTGCCAAGAAAATGGCATTCATACAGCTTTAGATACTTCTGGTTATGTAAAATTGGATATTGCAAAAGAAGTACTAGAATATACCGACTTAGTACTTTTAGATATTAAATCCTATGACCCTAAAGTTTTTCAAGAACTAACAGGAGTATCCAATGAACCAACATTACGTTTAGCTCAATATTTAAATACTATTCACAAACCTGTTTGGATTCGATATGTCTTAGTTCCTCATTTAACCGATGATCCTGCTTTAGTTGAAGGATTAGCTAATTTTCTAAAAGATTTTACTAATATAAAAAGAATTGAAGTTCTTCCCTTTCATAAAATGGGTGAATACAAATGGAAAGAACTAGGATATGAATACAAACTATGGGATACACCTACTCCTACAGAAAAACAAGTAGAAGAAGCAGTTTCTATTTTTGAAAAATATAATCTCCCTGTAGAAGGTGGAAAAGTAAAGAAATAACTTGATCTTTAAGATTAATTGATATAAAATAAAAATGAAGTAAATATATTATATCCATTTTATTGGAGGTGTTCTTATGGCTTATTTTATTAACGAAGATTGTATTAGTTGTGGTGCTTGTGAGGCAGAGTGTCCTGTGTCTTGTATTTCTGAAGGGGATGACCGATACGTAATTGATGCAGATGAATGTATCGAATGTGGTGCCTGTGCTGGTGTTTGTCCTGTAGATGCACCTAATCCTGCATAAGTAAAGTAAAATGCAAAACAACCCTTTATTGGGTTGTTTTTTATTTTATGACGAATGAAGCATAAATCTTTCATACCACTTTCTACCCTTTACTTTCTCTTTTTTATTTTTTTGCTCCGAAACAGCTAATTCTTGTCTCATTTTTTGAACTTCTCGTAAAGTTTGATCGACTTTCTGAAAACGTTCTTTTTCTAAATTTTCTTGTTTTTGTAAAATTTTATCCAGTTTTTCACTAATCTCTTCTCGTAATTCAAAAGTCATTTCTTCTTTCAATGATTTTTCCCAGTCTACTTGATATTCTTCTAAAACATATTGAAAAGTTTGTTGCAATACCCCTAAAAATTGTTTTGCTTTTTCGCTATTAGGATCTTCTATGTTTATTTCTGCTATCCCTTCATCCATTTGGTATTCTGTAAGAGGAAACGTTGATGACAATGTAGGATCTTCTAACTCAGCCTTAATGGCACGTAATTGCAATCCTTTATTTTTTAATACCTTTATTTCTTCAAAAACTTGTAATTCTTTATTGGTATAATACCGATGCCCCGATTCATTACGCGGAATTACTAATTCTAATTTTTCCTCCCAATATCGAAGAACATGTGCTTCTACTTTCAATTGCTCTACTGCCTCTGAGATGGTATATTGTATTTTATCCATCCTTTATCCCCCTATCGTATTTACATTTTAAATATATTTTAACATATTTTTACATTTACTTCAACTATATCTTATCTTATAAAAAAACGTCTTTTTTAAGATTTTAAAATCCTAAAAAAGACGTTTTTTTACATTGTTCTTTGCATATTGGCAAATTTAGTATATTGTCCTAACCAAACTAAATCAACAGTACCTGTTGGACCATTTCTTTGTTTTGCAATAATTAACTCTGCTTGATTTTTTGCTTCTGTATCGGGATGATAATATTCATCTCTATATAAAAACATCACCACATCTGCATCTTGTTCAATCGCCCCGGATTCTCTCAAGTCTGACAACATCGGACGATGATCTGCTCTCGCTTCACAAGCTCGACTTAGCTGTGAAAGTGCAATCACTGGTGCTTCCATTTCTCTAGCTAATGCTTTTAACGACCTAGAAATTTCGGAAATCTCCTGTTGTCTAGAATCACTTCGACCACTTCCACTCATCAATTGCAAATAATCTACCATAATGAGCTTTAGACCCTTCTCTAATTTTAATCGTCTACATTTTGCCCTCATTTCCATTACCGTAATTCCTGGTGTATCATCAATATAAATAGGAGCATCTGATAAAGGACCCATAGTTCTTGCAATCTTTACCCAGTCCTCTTGTTCTAAATTTCCAGTTCTTAATTTTTGAGCATCTACCATTGCTTCTGCACAAAGCATTCGATTCACCAATTGATCTTTTGACATTTCTAAGCTAAATATAGCAGTAGGTATATTTTCCCGTAATGCCGCGTATTGAGCAATATTTAGTGCAAAAGCTGTCTTCCCCATTGAAGGTCTGGCTGCAATAAGAACTAAGTCCGAAGGTTGAAGACCTGCTGTTCGATAATCTAAGTCCAAAAAACCAGTAGGTATTCCTGTAACCCTACCCTGATTATGATAAATAGCCTCTATTTTTTCAAAAGCTTCTACCAATACTTCACGAATAGGTACAAAATCATCTGTCCTTCTATTTTCAGAAATATTAAAGATTTCTTCTTCTGCCTGATTCATAATAACATGAATATCTTCTTTACCTTCATAACTTAAAGCAGCAATCGTTTGACTGGTCTTAATCAATCTCCTAAGAATAGCTTTTTCTTCTACAATAGTTGCATAATTTTTAATATGAGCAGATGTAGGTACCGTAGCTGCTAATTCTGTTAAATAATTAGCTCCACCTACTTGATCAAGAACGCCTAATTCTGAAAGGCGATTATTTAAGGTAATTAAGTCTACAGGTTCCCCTTGATTATATAAATCTAACATCGCATTATATATCTCTTTATGATCTGGTCGATAGAAATCATCACCACGTAATACCTCTGTAGCAACAGCGATAGCTTCTCTATCCATCATCATAGAACCTAAAACAGAACGTTCTGCTTCTATATTATGAGGGGGAATTCTTTGAACCATTGAATCCTCCATATCATGATCGCTCCTTTATGCTTCCGTTACTTGAACAGTAAGATGAGCTGTAACATTTGAATGTAATTTAATAGGTACTTGCTGACTACCTAAAGTACGAATAGGTTCTTCTAAAAGAATCTTTCTTCTATCAATTTTATATTTTAACTGAGAAGCAATAGCTTTTGCAATATCTTTATTGGACACAGACCCAAAAAGTCGTCCTCCTTCACCTGCTTTTACAGCAATCGTTACTTTTTTGTTTTTTAACTCTTTTTCCAATTGTTGTGCTGCTTCTAATTCTTCTTGTTCTTTCTTTGCTTGTGCTTTTTTTTCTTGTTTTAATACATTCATAGCTTCTTGTGTAGCTTCCGATGCTAGATTACGTGGTAATAAAAAATTTCTAGCATATCCATCGTTTACGTTTACTACATCACCTTTATTCCCTAGTTTTTTAACATCTTGTAATAAAATCACTTTCATGCTTTATTCTCCTCCTCTAAATATTCATCAATAGCTTGTTTTAATTGTTGTCTTACTTCATCAACGGTCATATTATCAAACTGAGCTCCTGCTACCGTTAAATGACCGCCTCCTCCTAACTTTTCCATAATCAGTTGTACATTAATATCTCCTAAAGAACGAGCACTCATAAGAACTTGACGATCTACAGAAGACATTACAAAAGAAGCGGATATACCTAAAATATTAAGTAGCTCATCAGCAGCTTGAGCGGCTGTAAGAGCTGGGTTAGGAATATCAGAAGGGCAAACAGAAATAGCCATTCCCTCTTGATAAATTTCTGCATCTTTAACAGCAGAAGCCCTCGCTCGATACGAAGCCATATCATTTTGAAAAAACATCTTGACTCTGGTACTATCTGCTCCCTGTCTTCGTAAAAAAGCCGCTGCCTCAAAAGTACGTACTCCTGTTTTAATCGTAAAATTCTTGGTATCCACTGTAATCCCTGCAAAAAGAGCATCTGCTTCTAAAGGTTTTAATTTTACCTTATCTGTCATATATTGTAAAATTTCTGTTATCATTTCACAAGTAGAAGACGCATAGGGTTCTACATAACTAAGTACTGCATTTTGGATAAATTCAGCACTAGCTCTATGATGATCAAAAACAACAATATTTTTACTTAATTCCAATAACTCGGGGCATTCTAGATAACTAGGACGATTGACATCTACAATAATAAGTAATGTTTTAGGTCCACTAAACCCCATCGCTTCTACACTATTAACAAATAAATCGTCTTCATAATCTTCTGATTTCCTAAGTTTATCATACAAAGCATCAATAGAAGTAGTAGTTTCATTTAATACAATATGAGCTTTTTTATTTAAAAGAGCAGCTCCTCTATATACACCAACAGCTGCACCTAAACAATCCACATCCGGTCCTTTATGACCCATAATAAGAACTCGCTCTGATTCTTCCATTAATTCTTTTAATGCATATGCTTTAATTCTTGCTTTTACTCTGGTACTTTTTTCTACCTCTTTTGTTTTTCCTCCATAAAAAGAATATTTATCCACATTTTTAATAACGGCCTGATCTCCTCCTCGACCTAAAGCCAAATCAATAGCTGCTCGTGCATAATCCATAGATTGGGGTAGATCCTTTCCTTTAACACCAATCCCAATGCTTAAAGTAACTGGTAAATTATTTCCTATATGAATTTCTCGTACCGTATCTAGAATTTCAAAACGTTTTTCTTCTAATACCTGCAAATGTTGATATGGAAATAATAATAAATATTTATCTCTTTCATATTTTTTTATTATACCCTCTACATCTCCAGCTAAAGCATTTAATTTACGATCAATAAGAGCTAGCAGGATAGGTCGTTTTACTTCTTCTAAGCTTTGTAATACTTCATCATAATTATCAATATAAATTAAGCCTACTAACGTTTGTTGCAAAATTCTTTGAGTTTTTAATTGAATATTTTGTGTCTCATCTAATAAATAAAGAATAAAGAAAGCTTCTATTCCATCATCACTATTTTTAAGCATTCTTTGAGTAAATGCTTTATAATAGTGATGATCATATTCAAAATGTTTGACCCATATTTCTTCTTCTTTTTGAGGAAAATCTGAAAAAACTAAATCAGGTAATACTTGCTCAATCGTTTGATGAAAAATATTATTTCGTCCAATCAAATGTTCAAATTTAGGATTATACCACTGTATTTTTCCTTCTACATCCAAAATGGCATAAGGAAAAGGGAAGGTCAAAAGCATATTATTTTCAGCGGAAAGAATGGTGCCTTGAAGAGTTTGTAAATAGTCCACCATACCTCTACGATACTGAACAATATGGTAAATATGAATTAACCCTAAAACCAAAAAAATACCAATGGCAAAAAAGCCTACCTTCCAATTTTGTATAAAAATAATGAATGCAAAAATTGCTAGTATTCCTATATAACAATGAGACCACTGAAGTAAACTCTTTCGTTTTATTAAAAATATCTTTTTTTTCATACTATGCCTCCACAGGGAAAATCTTGAACTTGCTTTATATCTATTGATTGGTTCTGCGTAAATTAAAAAGTCCATCAAAAAAACCAAGAAATATGAAGAAACTAGGACTTAAGACTAACCACATCAGACTAAATAGTCCGATCAAAACCCGAAGGATTTTATTTAATTTGGATGCACGTATGATGTATATAACTAGTAAAATACCAAGATAAAAAAACAAAAGTGAAAATACAAAAAGTAAATTGGATAACGTTGTTTCTAAAATCCAATATTTTTCTAGATTAGTAGTTGATACTATTAACCAAGTACAAAATAATAAAACAGATACTATAGGACTTACACCCATTTGAGTCAATGTATGAAATTGAATCTCTTTCCAAGCCATTCCTTGTATGATTAAACCACTAAACAACACATGTATAAGAGCACTTATCATAGATATACTTAATAAAATTCCAGGAAATAGACTTTGTAAATAATAACTTATTTCTTTTGTTGCCATCCTCATAATACCATAATACTGAAATAAAACATCAGAATTGATCGTTTCTTTCACAGCTGTTTCTAAAAGATTTTGTTGTTCTTCTAAAAAACCTAAAAACCAAGTTTGCCATCGTTCTACATATGAATAGTATAATGTAGGTACATCCATACCATTAATTATATATAAATAAAAAGAAAATATAAAAAAACTAACAAAAGAAACAAGACCCGTTGTAAATATAATTTGTGGGATATTATCTTTTGTCCTCATCTGATAACCACAGAGTACACTAGGGATACCTATTATAAGTAATAAAAACATTCCTGAAGTAAGTTTTCCTATCATACTCATAAACAGTGGAATAATTATTCCTAAAGACCAAATCCATCCTATATTCTTTTTATATACCCATAGCGTTAATGGTATTCCCAACAAAGGGAAAAATATATAGATAAAAGGCATATAGGCACCTGCAATTCCAATAAGAATATATAAGAACATAATCCCTATCATTCCTATTATACTTCCACTATCTTTTTTCATATCCTTATCTCCTATCCAAATCCCGCGTCTTATCTAAATGCCGAGTTAACATAGAAAAGTCCGTTAACCAATCTGTATCATTCTCTGTTTCTAACATTCCTAATTTTAATTGATTTAATACTTTTACATCTAACGTATCATAAGAAACTCCTAATTTCTTTCCTAATAAATAAATCAATATAATCATATTGGCTAGGGTATCAATATGTTCATTCGAACGACGATTAGAACCCTCCACCATACCAGAAAATAATTGCGATACATCTGCTAATAATTGGGCTTTTAGCCATTCTATAATCTTAATGGTTTTAGCAATGTCAAAATCTCGATCATACTGCACCATCTTCACCCGCTCTCTTCTACTCTAGATAATGGATTCTAATGATTTATTATACCATAAATCTCATAAGAACCAAAGATTTTTAAAAAAGAGGTTTTTCTTTGAATCATATCTAACGCCTCACTAATTAACTCTTCTTTTCGATGTCCTTCTATATCTAAAAAGAAAATATATTGTCCTAACTGATTTTTTGCAGGACGTGATACAATTTTTGTAATGTTAATATCCCATAATGCTAGAATATTTAATACCTTATAAAGTTCTCCTGGTTTATGAGTTTCTTTTGTAGAAAAAGCAATACTAGTTTTACAATTTTTACCCAAAGGTGCGTCTTCTTTTCCTACAACTATAAAACGAGTTTCATTTATCACTTGATCTTGTATATGACTATAAAGAGTTTCTAGATCATATAATTTTCCTGCTAAAGCTGTTCCAATAGCTGCCCAAGGTTCTTGACTTTCTGATATCTGTTTTGCAGCTTCTGCTGTTGAACTACTTACTTCTACAGAAACATAAGGCAAATGTTGACGTAAAAATTTTCGACATTGTCCTAATGCTTGCGGATGAGAAAATACTTTTTGAATGTCTTTTATATACATCCCTTTTTTTACTAATAAATGATGTTCAATAGGAAGAACTATTTCTTTTTGTATTTTTACATTTACATCAAAAATCATCATATCTAAGGTCATATTCACTGTACCTTCAATTGAATTTTCAATTGGCACAATCCCTTTTTGAATTTTACCCTGATCTACTGCTTCTAAAACATCTGCAATGGTAGGAAAAGCAATTAAGTATTTTTTATCTGTGTATTGTAAGGCTGCTGCTTGACAAAAAGTCCCTTTGGGACCTAAATAACCAATAGAACATTTATGATCATCCATAAACTTCTCTCCTTCTCCGTTTATCTACACTTATTTTGATTGTATCATAGGTAGAGTTTCCTTTCCATTGGTTTAAAAAAATGATTAAAAATAAATATGTTAAAATTGCCTTGTATAATTCAAGTCTATCCTACATATATTGTTTTTAGGGTAAAAAAATTGCAATAATAGATATACTTATTTTTAGGAGGAATTAAAATGGACTTTCAGGCGCTTGATTGTACCAACCATATAGGTGGATCTTCTATAGAACTAGAGCTACCTTATAATCCTGTTTATGTATCTTCTGCTCGATTAACTGCTTCTTCTATTGCCACTCATATGGGATTTGATATTGAAAAGATTGAAGAAATTGAAAGTGCTATTTCTACTGCATGTACTTATTTTATTGACTCTTATCATCCTAGCAAAGAAAACTTTCCCATGTTTACCATTGAATTTCATGTTCAAGAAAAAGAATTAGAAATTTTTATATCCTCTAATCTTTTACCTTATCCATATGAATCTAATATAACATCTGATATGACTATGATTACAAATCTTATGGATGATGTTCAATTACAACAGCAAGATACAAAATTTCAAATTCAAATGTCAAAAAAATTAAGCTTTTAATATAATAAAAAAGACTCCTTAGAGTCTTTTTTATTATTCTACCGTATAAGGCAATAACGCAATATGTCTAGCACGTTTAATAGCTACCGTTAATGCTCTTTGATGTTTTGCACAATTACCAGTAATTCTTCGAGGAAGAATTTTTCCTCTTTCAGATACGTACTTTCTTAATTGATTTACATCTTTATAATCAATCACTTTCGATTTATTCGCACAAAAAGTACATATACGTCTTCTTCTACGTCCACGTCTTCTATTGGGCATTCCCATCTTTCTAACCTCCTTTTTTAAGAACTAAAAGGGTAAATCATCGTCTTCCAAACTTTCATTAATAGGATAAAATCCTTCTGCATTTCCGGAAGCAGGAGGTGGAGTAGTTTGTTTTGGCTCTGAATATCTTTGTTGATTTTCAAAAGAAGCCTTGCTTTCTGCAAAATGTTGCTCTTCTACAAGAACTTCTGTAAACCATTGACGTTTTCCATCTGCATCATCATAAGTACGAACTTGTAAACGTCCTACCACACCAACCATTTGTCCTTTTCGGAAATATTTTTCTGCAAATTCTCCACGTTTGCCTAATGCAACGATATTAATAAAATCTGCATCCTGTTCTCCTTCTCGTTTGAAAATCCTATTTACCGCTAATGTATATCGTGCAATTGCCACGGGGTTTGCGCTCTGTGAGTATCTAACTTCTGGATCCTTTGTAAGTCGTCCCATTAATATCACTTTATTCATATTATGAACCCCCTTGACTTTTACTATTATGCTTCTTGTTTAATAACTAAATATCGAATAACTGATTCCATTATACGAACATATTTTTCTACTTCTGTAGGTACAGTGGATTCTCCTTGAAATGTAATGAAATAATAAAATCCTTCTTGAATTTTATTAATTTCATAGGCTAATTTTCTTTTGCCCCAATCATCCACTTTATCGATAGTTCCACCAAATCTTGTAATATACCCTTGAACGGTTTCTAGTACTTGGTTTTTTGCTTCTTCTTCAAGATTGGGGTTTAATACCAACGCTAATTCATAGTTATTCATATTGACACCTCCTTTTGGACTTTGGCCCTTTTATAAGAGCAAGGATGGTAGATAAATCTACATTGTATTATTTTATCATATTGTTTTATAAGATACAAGCTTTATTTTTATACATTGTCTATTTTTTTTTTAAGTACTCTTCCAATTGTTCTATAATTCTTACAATTCATTTTTTATTAATTAACCCCACAATGCCTATCCTTTCCAATGACTTGATATTTTTCTGCTGTTTATTTTATAATATCTGTAGTTAAATTGTCTTGATTCAAATTAGCTACAAGGATATTTCAAAGTAACATACCTTTTATTATAGCATTTTTAAAAACAATCTGATATATCCTTATCAAGATTTCCTGCTAAAAGTCTTCTTATATTATAAACTTTTCTATATTTATCTTATAAAGTATGGTCCATAAAATAAAAAACGCCATTCTATATAAACATTTTTATATAGAATGGCAAAAATAATAAAATAATCATTATAAATCTATTTTATTTTCAATTAAATATCCTGTCCCTAAAAAAGAACCTATCGTAATAAGAATTTTTGTTATAAGACCCGTAATGTTAATATAGGCATTACAACAATTATCATTCAATAAAATAGGACTTCCCATATTTTTTACTGTTTGAGAAACAAAGTTTACGTTATCTAAGTTTACGTTATCTATATGAGAAATTTCAAATACATTGATATCCATGTAATAAGGAAATATTGTATTTATTTTTAAAATTACATAAGCAATAACACCATTTAATATTAAAAATAAAACAAACCATAAACTTCCTAGTTTTTTATTTCGAATACTTACTCGACTTACAGTAATTGAAAAATAAATTAATATTAATGTCATAATAGAAGAAAGAATACCTAAAACACCTAAAGCAATAGTTCCTTGATTTAATATTTCACGTAATAATTGAATAATATCTTTCATATTGGCAATCCAATCATTACTAAATATAATACTTCCTAATAACAAATTATAAACAACAACAAATAAACCTAAAATAATAAACCACATCATAGCCACTATAAATTTAGCACCTACTATTTGATTTCCTGTAAGAGGTAAAGTAAACGTTAAATAACCTCTATTTTCATAAAGTTCTTTTCGAAAAGAACCAATAATATAAAAGAAAGCAGTTAAAAAAGCACCAAAAACTACAAGTCCTGAAATTCCTGTTATAAAAGGTGTAACTTTAAGATTTTGCACCGCATTACTTTGCTGAGAAAGTTTATAAATATTCATTTGAATAAGACTAAATGCTACCAATAAAATCGTAATAATGCCTAAAATAAATTTATAACTTCCTTTAATTTCATATTTAATATACTTACCCATTATTTTTCCTCCTACTACCCAAATATTTCTTTATAAAGATCATCTATTTGCATTTTTCTTTCTTCACGTAATTCTTCTGCATTTCTTGCCAAAAAAACTTCTCCTTCTTTTAGAAAAATTATATCCTCAAAAATACTTTCCATGTCTCGAACTAAATGAGTGGTAATAATCATCGTACTATCTTTATTATAATTTTCAATAATAGCATTTAAAATTTGATCTCGTGCTACTGGATCTACCCCTGCAATAGGTTCATCTAATACATAAACTTTAGCTTTTCTAGATAATACTAAAGCCAAATTTAATTTTTCTGTCATTCCTTTAGATAGAGAACTAATCTTTGACTTTGAATTCAGTTTCATAAAATCTAATAATTCATATGCTTTCTTTTCATCAAAATCTTTGTAGAAATCCTTATAAAAAGCAATAGCATCTTTTATATTCATCCATGGATATAAAAAATTTCTGTCTGGTAAATACGATACGATCGATTTAGTATAAACACCTGGCGTCTTTCCATCAATCTTAATTTCTCCTTTTGATTGTCTTAAAATTCCTGTAATAATTTTAATTAACGTTGTTTTTCCACTACCATTCGGACCTAGTATCCCTATAATTTTACCTTTCTCTATATTGATAGATATATTATTTAATGCTTTTTTATTAAAATACTGTTTGGATAATTCCTTAATTTCAATAATATAATCCATTATTGTTCCTCCTTTATTTGTTGATTTATTAACTCAATTACTTGCTTTACCTCAAATCCTAAAGCCTTCATTTCTATCATAAAGTTCTTAACTAAAGTCGTTGCCATATAATCTTTTAGCTTTGCAATATACTCTTTATCTTCTGTAACAAAAGTTCCCATACCTCGCTGAGTAAAGACAAACCCTTCTCTTTCTAACTCTTGATACGATCTCTGTATAGTATTTGGATTTACTTTTAATTCAGTAGATAAATCTCTAACAGATGGCAATTTTTCTCCCTCCCTTAATGCTCCCGAAACAATTCTTTGCTTAATGATATCCATAATCTGTGTATAAATCGGTAAATGATCATTAAACATCATCTTATTCACCTCTATTTTACTTCTTATTATTTTTATTCATGTACTAAACACCTATACTTATCTTCATTTATTACCTTTTATATCGATACAACATTGGCATAATGTATTAGTGTATTAATCATATAGTACACCAATACATTATATCTGTCAAGTATTTCATTTATACATCACTCTTTTTTAAATAACAAAAAAGAGCCTTAGAAATTAGATATACCATCTATTCCTAAGACTCCTTTTTTATTTTTCAATATTATTTTCTTTTTTAACAATACCTTTTACACTTTTTTCGAACTTTTTCCTAGGTAGCATCACTTGATGTCCACATCCTTGACATTTAATGCGAAAATCCATACCTGTCCGAAGAATTTCCCATTCATGACTGCCACAAGGATGAGGCTTTTTCATTTTAACAATATCATGTAGTGAAAAATCCATAGTATCGACTCCTTCCTTTATATCTTATGTAAATCTAAAAATTCATTGGCTTTTCTGTCCCAAAATAAACCGTTGTTTTGGGATAAGGACTTTCAATACCTACTTCATCAAAACGTTGTTTTATTCGTTTTCTAAGTTCTCTTTCAACTCCCCAATTTTCTTTAATTTCACATTGTGCAGCTACACGAATCACTATTGCATAATTATCTAAAGCCTGAACACCTAAAATCTGAGGGGAACTAATAATTCCTGCTATTTCTTGTTCTGCTTTCTTTAATATTTCTTCTAGTATTCCTAAAACATGATTAATATTTTCCTCATAAGAAACTGAAATATCAACGATCGCTCTTTTAAAATCCCGAGTAGAATTAGTCACAATACCAATTTCTCCATTGGGAATAATATGAAGATCTCCATCAAAACTTCTAATTTGAGTAGTCCTAAGCCCCATTTCTTCTACAGTACCAGTTTTCCCATTTAAAGTAACAATATCTCCTACACCAAACTGATCTTCTAGTAAAATAAAAAATCCTGTAATAATATCTTTAACTAAACTTTGGGCCCCAAAACCTATAGCCACTCCTCCTACTCCTGCTAACGTTAAAACAGAAGTAAGACTTACTCCAAAAAAGCTAAGGACTTGTATACCAACAATAAAATAAAGAACATAACGTAATATACTAATACTTAAACTCGTTAAAGTATCTGCCTTTCGTTCACTCATATTATACTTTGACTTCGTTTTTTGTCTATCATAAAAAGATATAATCATTCGAGTTCCCATTTTTTTAATAATCATACTTAGTACAATGATAAGAAACAGCGAAATCACATCTTTTAAAATAGCCCATACCTGTTCCATTGCTTGTAATTGTTCTATCCATCTAATCATAAAATTTACATCTCTCCTATTTAAAAATATTCCTATTTTATTTTCTCTTGTTTTCCAAATATCTTTTTCATTGATTTTTTATTATATCATAAATTTTATCTTTCTTCATCTATAAGTATATATCAGCAGTACTGTTTTTATGATCGATACACAAGATACAAGATAAAAGAATATATATAAAATAAAGCTATTTTATCTTTAAGGTAATCGAATAATTCAAAATAAAAAGGAGGAGAAGAATTATGAAGGAGGATGTTGTTTTCTATCCCTTGTCTAGCCAAGATGAATTAGACAAATTATTAGTAGAATTAGGAGATGGAAATTCTAAAGAATATACAAAAATTAAACATTGGAATATCGAAAACATGTCAGGAAAAGCAAGTAATGCTACTGTAAATGATGATATTTCAAAAAAATTACAAGCTATCTTTACCAAACTACAAACAATCGAAACTAAACTTCCTTTATTAGAACAAATTATTGCTGAGCTAGAACTTATAGAAGAAAATTTTGCTTTATGGAAACAAGAATTTCAAACAATTTGTACGATACTGGACACTTTAACAGATATTATTGTATCAAATAAAGAAACTTCCTTATCAATCAAAACATTGATAAAAAATTTAAAAACTACAATAAATAAAAGATAACTATTTATTCTATTTCTATAAAAAAAGATTGTAGACTATATCATCTACAATCCTTTTTTTACTATCTTTTATTACTAGCATTCTGGAATAGCATGTGGTGCTGGAAATTCTCTTTTTACCGTAATACTATGTGGATAAGGAAGAATACCTTCTACCCATAAGTTTTCTTCTTTCCACAATTTTTCCACAATAGTACCAGATACTGTAGCAGTTCTCCTGTCCGATGATAACGTACACGTAAGATTTACTACAACGCAAGATCCATCAATAATCTTTAATTCATTTCTTAAAGCCGATCCTGTAACAGTCGTTCCACTAGGAAAACGAACAAAACTAGTACAATCAAATTCAATATTGTTAAGAATAATACAACAAGTAGGATTTCCACTAGCATCTTCAAAAACAACCATTGCTCTAACATTAACATGAACTCCACTACAATCTGGTAAAAGATCTTCCGAAGCACACAACACGACAACTCTACAGCTAGAAGGAAGAGGACAAGTACCTCCACGGCATCCCATTACACTACCTA
>JAAYSE010000081.1 GCA_012524135.1 Candidatus Epulonipiscium sp.
GATTTTCATATTATTGTTGAATATGGAGTGAAAATCTCTGCTGTCGCAGATAATTTAATCAGTACTGTCAAATATAAAGTAGAAAAATTTATCGGACTTGAAGTAGAGAAAATTAATATTTTTGTGGAAGGTGTACGTGTAGATAAATAATAAGGAGGTAACACGGTGAATAAGCAACATATAGACAGCAGTCTTTTAAAACGGATGATAATTTCTGGAGCAAAATACTTAGAAAGAAAAAAACAAGAAGTAGATGAATTAAATGTCTTTCCAGTTCCGGATGGTGATACAGGCACTAATATGTCGTTAACAATATTAGCAGCAGCAAAGGAATTACAAAAAATGGATTTTGATCGAGTAGATGAAGTAGCAAAAGCAGCTTCTTCGGGATCATTAAGAGGAGCAAGAGGAAATTCAGGAGTTATTTTATCTCAGCTTTTTCGCGGTTTTGCTAAAGGTTTACAGGGACAAGAAAATATTACTAGCAGTAGTTTAGCCCAAGCTTTTCAATCTGGAGTAGAAACGGCTTATAAAGCTGTTATGAAACCTAAAGAAGGAACCATTTTAACAGTAGCAAAAGAATGTGCAGAAAAAGCGAATGAATTAGTAGAAACAAATACAGATCTAGAAATAGTTTGTAAAAAAGCATTAGAACATGCCTACGATACTTTACAAAAAACACCAGATATGCTTCCAGTCCTTAAAGAAGCAGGTGTCGTGGATGCAGGTGGACAAGGATTATTATATATTTTAGAAGGAGCTTATCATGTTTTAATAGGAAAAGAAGAAGAAATAGAGTTTTTTGTAGAAGAAGAGGATAAGGAAAAACATTCTTTTCGTCATTTAACAGGTATTGATCATGAAGATATTAAATTTGGTTATTGTACCGAATTGATTATTAATAAACCAGACGGGATTTTTGACGAATCTGTTATTGAAGAGTTAAAAACATACCTAACTAAAATAGGTGATTCTATTGTAGTTGTTGGTGATGAAGAATTAATAAAAATTCATGTACATACTAATCATCCGGGTCAAGTATTTGAAAAAGGTCTTACTTTAGGATTTTTAACAAATATGAAAGTAGATAATATGCGTATTCAACATACCAGTAAAGTTATTACAGAGCAAACTAAAATAGCAAAAGAAAAACCAGCTACTAATAAAGCAATTGGATTTATTTCTATTGCAATTGGTCATGGGATAAAAGAAGTTTTTAAAGGTCTAGGTGTGGATTATGTTATTGAAGGTGGACAAACGATGAATCCTAGTACAGAAGATATATTAAATGCCATTGACCAAACTCCTGCTGATACTATTATTATATTACCTAATAATAAAAACATTATTTTAGCGGCAGAACAAGCGGTAGATTTATGTAAAGATAAAAAAATTATTGTAATTCCTACTCGAACAATACCACAAGGTATTTCCGCTATGTTAGGTTATGAACCAGGACGTTCTTTAAAACAAAATATAGAAACGATGGAAGTTAATATTTCCATGGTTAAGACAGGACAAATTACGTATGCTATTCGTAATACTATGATTGAAGGACAAAAAATTAATCAAGGAGATATTTTAGGAATTATAGATGAAGAAATAAAAATAATTACTCAGGATTTACAACAAAATGCAAAACAGCTACTGGATAAGATGATCGATGAAGAAACAGATATTATTACTATTTATTATGGTCAAGATACAACTCAAGAACAAGCAGAAGATTTAGGACATTACATAGAAATACAATATCCTGAATGCGAAGTAGAAATCCATAATGGTGGGCAACCTCTTTATTATTATATATTCTCTGTAGAATAAAGACTAAAGTAAATCTTTAGTCTTTATTCTATTATAATGAATTTTATTTTATAATTATTTCAATATTCAAGATAGAAAGGAGAAATATCTTGATCAGTTTACAAGATTCGGTTACAAGTTTAAAAGGAATAGGAACTCAACGATTAAAACTTTTAGAACAAATACAAATATCTACCCTTGAAGATCTTATATACTATCTACCTAGAAACTATGAAGATTGGTCTCAAGTTACAAAAATCAAAGACATTATTATAGGTGAAAAACAAACTATTGAAGGTATAGTTAGCACAACACCTCAAAATATTCGAAAAGGAAAATTAATAATAACAAAATGTAAAATTGAAGATAGTACAGGATCAATATGGGCTGTATGGTATGGACAACCGTATTTAAAGAATTATTTTAAACCCGGTGAGAGCTATGTTTTCACTGGGAAAATAAATCGATATTATGGATCTATACAATTAATTTCATCAGAATATGAAAAAATAGATATGAATGAAAAAAATAAAAATATAGGTATTTTACCTATATATACTCTTCCACAAAAATTATCTCAAAAATTATTTCGTAGTTGGATTCAACAAAGTTTTGAAAATGTAGGAACTAATCTTCAAGAATTTCTTCCTTTATGGATTCGTCAACAATATGAGTTAGCAGATATAGCGTATTCTATTTATCATATCCATTTTCCAAAAGATAAAGAACATTTTTTAACAGCTCGGAAGCGATTAGTATTTGAAGAATTTTTTTTATTACAAATGGGATTATTACAGATTAAACAAGGAATTGATAAAAAAACGAAAGGAATTCAGTATAAACCTAAAAAAGATGTGGAATACTTTATTAAAAGCCTACCTTATTCTTTGACTAGTGCACAAGAAAAAGTAGTAAAAGAAATTCAAAAGGATATGTTTTTACCTTATACAATGAATCGATTAGTACAAGGTGATGTAGGTTCAGGTAAAACAGTTGTAGCAGCTATAACTTTATTATTAGCTGTAAAAAATGGTTATCAAGGAAGTATGATGGCACCAACGGAGGTATTAGCAAGACAACATTATGAAACGCTTCGAATGTTTTTAGAACCTTTTAATATTAAATGTGGTCTTTTGGTAGGATCTTTAACCAAAAAACAAAAGGAAAATATAAATGAAAAATTGAAAAATCATAGGATTGATGTAGTGATAGGAACACATGCTTTAATTCAAGATTCTATTTCATTTGCTAATCTTGGTTTAGTAATTACTGATGAACAACATCGTTTTGGAGTAAGGCAAAGAATGACATTAACTCAAAAAGGAAAATCACCAGATGTTCTTGTGATGACTGCTACCCCTATTCCTAGGACATTAGCTCTTATTTTATATGGTGATTTAGATATTTCTATTATTGATGAATTACCACCTGGGAGACAACAAATTAAAACGTATGCTGTACCTTCTTCGTATCGAAATAGAATTTATCATTTTATAAAAGAAGAAATTAATAAAGGAAGACAAATTTATATGATCTGTCCTATGGTAGAAGAATCGGAAACATTAGAATTACAATCTGTAATTGAATATACTAGTCATTTACAAAATGAAATTTTTACTAATTATAAAATTGCTTATTTACATGGTAAAATGAAAGCAAAAGAAAAGCATGATATTATGGAACAGTTTTCTCAAGGTATAATTCAAATTCTAGTTTCTACAACTGTCATAGAAGTAGGAGTCAATGTTCCTAATGCAACGATTATGGTTATTGAAAATGCAGAGCGTTTTGGTCTATCTCAATTGCATCAATTACGTGGTCGTGTAGGACGAGGTAAATATCAATCTTATTGTATTTTAATTTCAGATGCTAAAAATAAAATAGCTTTAGAGCGAATGAAAGTAATGACAGAAACTACAGACGGTTTTAAAATTTCAGAAATGGATTTGAAATTAAGAGGACCTGGTGATTTCTTTGGGACAAAACAACATGGATTGCCAGATTTAAAAATTGCAAATATTTATGAAGATATGGCTGTTTTAAAACAAGCTCAAGAAGCAGTTTTAACCTTACTACAAAAAGATCCTTTTTTACAACATGAAGAGCATTATTTTTTAAATCAAAAAATTAATGCTTTATTTCAAAATACAGATGAAGTTTTAGCATTATAATTGCAATATTTCCCATTCATAAAACTATTTTATTTGTGCATAATACTAATGCAACACATATTTATAATAGTTATATTTTAAAGGAGGTTTTTTCAAATGGCAAGTAATAGACGTAAAGCAGTTCCAGAGGCTCGAGCAGCTTTAGATCAATTTAAGTATGAAGTCGCTAATGAACTTGGTGTTCCTTTGAAACAAGGATACAATGGTGATTTAACCTCCGCTCAAAATGGTTCTGTGGGTGGATATATGGTTAAAAAAATGATCGAAGCACAACAAAGACAAATGGCTGATAAACATCCTATGCAATAAGTCTTTAAAGCAAATAAAGTAGGGAATATATTATTCCCTACTTTATTTTTATACATAATAAAATATACCTAATCTAGATTAGGTATATTTTATAGGGAGAGGAGAAATGAAAAGAAGAGTATTATGGGGGATTCGATTATAGTATAGCCACAAAAATTGATTGATATACGTAGGATGATAAAATATAAATAAAAATTTAAAAAACAATTTTCTTTTTATATTACTTATTACAAAATAAGAAAATTATGATATACTGACATAGAGGTGATATTGTATGAGAGTCATTGCTGGTTCCGCTAAAGGACATCGTTTACAAGTCCCTGTAGGGCTTAATACTCGTCCTACGGCAGCTCGAATTAAGGAATCTATTTTTAATATGATTGCACTTGACCTTCCTGGATGTCAATTTTTGGATTTGTTTAGTGGTTCAGGAAGTATGGGTATTGAAGCAATTAGCAGAGGGGCAGATCATGCTATTTTTGTCGAAAATAATCCGATGGCTATACAATCTATTCAAAGAAATTTACAACATACCAAATTTCAAAAATATGCAACGGTATATCAAAATGATGTTATAGAAACTTTATACGTATTAGCAAGACAAAAACAAAAGTTTGATATTATATTTATGGATCCACCTTATAACAATCATAATATAGTATTAATTTTAAATACAATTAAAGAATATGATTTATTAAATCCGGATGGTTATATTATTGTAGAACATGAAGTAAATTATTCTATTGAAGATATATCAACATTTAAACTATGGAAAGAAAAAAAATATAAGACAACAACAATGACCTTTTTAATATTACAGGAGGCTAAAAGATGAAAATAGGTGTTTATCCAGGAAGTTTTGACCCTACTACGAATGGACATATTGATGTGATTACTCGCTCTTCTCATATTGTAGATAAGTTAATCGTTGGAGTTTTACATAATACTCAAAAACAGCCTTTGTTTTCAGTGCAAGAACGTATTGAAATGTTAAAAGCCACTACATCACACTTACCAAATGTACAAGTAGAAACTTTTTCTGGATTATTAATTGATTTTGTTAAAAAACATAATGCTATTTTAATTATTCGTGGTTTGAGAGCGATTACTGATTTTGAATATGAATTACAAATGGCACAAACTAATTATAGTTTAGATCCTACTATTGAAACTATTTTCTTAGCAACAAATGTTCAGTATTCTTTTTTGAGCTCTAGTATGGTAAAAGAATTAGCAGAGTTTGGAGGTCATTTTGAACATTTTGTTCCTCCTATTGTTGCTGAATATTTAGTAGAAAAATTTAAAAAAGATTAAAAGGATTAAAGGGAGGGGTAAATAATGGATAATGTATTAGAACTTTTAGATATACTTGAAGATCTTTTAGATGATAGTAGTACTATGCCCTTTACAAACAAAGTTATGATTGACAAAGAAGAATTTATTGATATTATTACAGATATTCGTTTAAAGTTACCTAATGAATTAAAACAGTCCAAGTGGGTAATGGAAGAACGAACACAAATTTTAATTAATGCACAAAAAGAAGCAGAAAATCATTTAAAAGAAGCAGAGACTAAATTAAATGAATTGGTTAATGAACATGAAATTACAAAAAAAGCTTACGAACAAGCTGAAGAAATTACAGAAACAGCGAAAGAACATTCAAGGGAAATGCGTCTTGGTGCGAGAGAATATGCAGATGAGATATTAGCTAATGTAGAAGATGCACTGGTTTCTTTAATGGAGCAAGTGAATCAACAATTCTCATCTTTTGAACAATATATGCAACAAACTATTGCCATTATACATCAAAACCGTCAAGAATTACGGGGAGATAATAAATAATAATAGAGCAATCCAAGTATTACTAATATAATACATAATACTACAAATTGAAAAGTAGAATGTATAAAAATTGGATACCCAACATTTTCTTGCTGTAAAATAGTAGATGGAACGGAAAAAGTAGAGTTAAGAATGTTTTTTCGTATTAAGGGAAATAAAAGAAAAGTGTATATAATGGCTAATACAGATTGAATAAGTTTACTTATTATGTAAATAGATGTTTTTAATGAAGTCCCTTGTAAAATACTAGCGGTTTGTGCATGAACAGAAAAACCACTCCATGCAATACATCCATTGATACAAATTAATTTTTGTAATATGGGTGCAGAAGTTGTACTGATGATTTGAATTCCATTAGTGATTTCGAGAATTGAAAATAAAAATGCTGTTTTTAGTTCTTTATGTAAAGGAATCCACTTATCAATTAAAGTAAAAAAAGAATTAAATATACTAGATATAGGCCCATGTTTTAAAAGTTCTATAATAACTGAAAATAAAATAATAAATCCACCAATTTGTAATAAGAGTTCCATAGCATAAGTTACACTTTTTTTTAGTGTTTCTCCTAAAGATGGAAATCCAGTCTTTGTCTTATTGTTTTTAGTTGTTATAATTTTTTTTGCTTGATCTGAATTTTTATAGAAGCGAAAAATTAGACCAGTAGAAAAAGCTGATAAATACTGAATAATTAATAAATAAAATCCAATAGATGGCTGTTTTAACATTCCTACAGAGACAACTCCTAATATAAAAAGAGGGCCTGATTGATTGCATACGCTTAATAAGCGTTGTCCTTCAATAGAAGTTAAATCTCCTTTTTTAACTAAATTAGCAGTAATAGTAGCTCCCATAGGATATCCTGACATCATACCCATAATCAATGCAAAGGCACCAACACCAGGGATTTTAAAAAGTGGTTTCATAATAGGTTCAAATAAATAACCAATCCATTGTACCAGTCCAAAGTCAATCATAAATTGAGTTCCAATAAAAAATGGGAAAAGAGAAGGAAGTACTGTATTAAACCATAATAATAGTCCTTTTTGAGCAGCACTTATTACTATTTTTGCGTAAAGTAAAATATTTATTACAAATATAAGGATGAATATTTGTAAGACTCGATTTTTAAAATTTTGTTTATTCAAGAACATATAATGATGTTCCTTTCTTTTTTATTCTTTATATATTATATATTTTAGAATAAGAAGGATATGCATTATTCTTGAATAATAATTGGAATAGTATAATCATAACCTTTGATACGATAGGATGAATTAGGGTATCCTAAAGTATAAATATCAGTGGCTAAAATTTCTTGTTTTAACATCTTTTTTTGTAAAGGATTAGCTTGTTGCATAAATTTTTTTGTGTTCGAAATAATGGGTAAAGAACAGTGAGATTTTAACAGGGAGAGAGCTTGTTGACTTTCTTTGCGAAAACCTAAAATACGTATATATTGTGGTCCTCCTTGTTGCTTATATTTTAGTATATCAGAGGTTTTTATTTGTAAAATAATATGAAGTAATTCTCGACAAATACGTGTTTGGGTATATCTTTTGGTAGCCATATTTTCTATGATTTCAGAAATTGTGAAGTATTTACTTCCTGTTGTCATAATACGATTTTCTAATCCTTCAGAAATTTCCATAAACGATCTAAGATCTGTTGCAGATAAAGTTCTAAGTATATATTGTAATATAGAAGAAAAAGTATCATAAATAATAGGGGCTTTTTTGTTTTCTATTTCTTCTTTTATGAGTTGATATGCAAAAGAAGGCATTGTTTGCTTCAATATAGAAAAATGATTTTTTAAAATTTTTTCTCGGATAGCTGTAGCAGAAGAGATAGGTCCTTTTGTATATGTAGAATGATAAGAATTAGCTATGCGAGAAAAAGTATAGGGTATTATAGTACTATTTAATTTTAATAAAGCTTTTAAATATTCGATGCCTAAAATATTATTAGGAGAAGATAGAATATCATTAATACACGATTGAGTTTTTATTCCTGTCATTTTAATATAATATTGGATAGCATTAGATCGTGCTTTGGGGAAATTAAGCCCTTGGTCTAAATTTTTTTTTAATTCTCTTTTAAATAGGAATGGTTCTTTATATAAAATTTCTGCTATTTTTTTTAAAGTATTTAAATTTCCATCTTCACTTCCAAAACAAAGAGAATTTACAATACCCGTTTGTTGTAATATCTGTATTGCTCCCCAGGCAAATGTTTCAGCACTAGCAGTAGCATAAATAACTGGTAATTCAAGAACGAGGTCTACTCCTGCTTGTAAAGCCATTTTTGTACGAGTCCATTTATTAATACATGCTGGTTCTCCTCGTTGAACAAAATTTCCGCTCATAACAGCAACAATATAATCTGCTTTAGTTAGTTGTTTTGTTTTTTGTAAATGATAAAGGTGTCCATTGTGAAAAGGATTATATTCGACAATAATACCGGTTATTTTCATAATTTTATCCTCACATTTCATTTTTTATAATATTAAACAGGAATGAAATTATTTTTTTATAATAACAAAAAAATAATCATAGAAAATTTAAGTTATATATCATTATCCTATGTAGCAAATTTTATGTCAATATAAAATACAAAACAGAAAAATGAGTAATTTTGAAGAAAGACTATTGTATACAATAAGCAATTTGTTTATAATAAGAGAGAACATACTTTGAAAGGGGTTATAATTGTGAATTTTTTACAATCTATTAAAGAAAGAGCAAAGAAAGAAATTAAAACTATTGTTTTACCAGAATCATTAGAACGCAGAACATTAGAAGCTGCAGAACAAATTTTAAAAGAAAAAATAGCCAATGTTATTTTAATTGGAAACAAAGATAATATTTTAAAAGCAGGAAAAGGTCTTCAATTAGAGGGTGTTTCTATTATTGATCCAACAACTTATGAAGCACTTGATGATTTTATAACTACATTAGTTGAATTAAGAAAACATAAAGGAATGACTGTTGAAAAAGCAAAAGAACTTTTAGAGGATCCTTTATACTTTGGTGTTATGATGGTAAAAAAAGCAAAAGCAGATGGAATGGTTGCAGGAGCAGTAAATTCTACAGCTAATGTTTTACGTCCTTCATTACAAATTCTAAAAACAGCTCCTGGAACTAAATTAGTTTCAGCATTCTTTATTATGGATGTTCCAGAATGTGAATATGGTGCAAATGGTACTTTTATTTTTGCTGATGCTGGTTTAGTACCTAATCCAAATGCAGAAGAATTAGCAGCTATTTCTATTAGTTCTGCAAAATCTTTTGAACAATTAGTAGAAGAAGAGCCTATTGTTGGAATGTTATCTTTTTCAACTAAAGGAAGTGCATCACATTCAGATGTAGATAAAGTTATTGAAGCTACTAAGCAAGCAAAAGAATTAGCACCTCAATTAAAATTAGATGGAGAATTCCAACTAGATGCAGCTATTGTTCCTAGTGTTGGACAAGCTAAAGCACCTAATAGTGAAATTGCTGGTCATGCTAATGTTTTAGTTTTCCCTGATTTAGACGCAGGTAATATAGGTTATAAATTAACTCAAAGATTAGCAAAAGCAGATGCTTATGGTCCTATCACACAAGGAATTGCTAAGCCTGTTAATGATTTATCTAGAGGATGTAGTGCAGAAGATATTGTGGGTGTTGTAGCGATTACAGCTGTTCAAGCACAATTATCCAAATAAATAATTAGTTATTATATAATAAATTGTAAGAAAAAATAAGGAGAGATAGAAATGAAAGTTCTTGTTATTAATTGTGGAAGTTCTTCATTAAAGTATCAATTAATTGATATGACAAATGAGGTAGCTCTAGCAAAAGGTCTTTGTGAACGAATTGGAATTGAAGGGTCTAGAATAAAACATACTCCTCAAGATAAAGAGACTATTATTAAAGATATTCCTATGAAAAATCATACAGTTGCTGTACAACTAGTAATTGATGCTTTAACTAATGAGGAACATGGAGTTATTAAAAACATGGATGAAATTGCAGCTGTAGGGCATCGAGTTGTACATGGTGGTGAATCTTTTAGTAGTTCTGTTCTTATTACTGATGAAGTTAAACAAGCGATTGAAGATTGTATAGAATTAGCTCCTTTACATAATCCAGCTAATTTAATTGGAATTAATGCATGTGAAGAGTTAATGCCCAATACACCGATGGTTGCTGTATTTGATACGGCTTTTCATCAAACGATGCCTGTAAAATCTTATTTATATGCTATTCCTTATGAAATGTATAAAAAATATAAAGTTCGAAAATATGGATTTCATGGAACATCTCATAAATATGTAGCTTATCGTACAGCAGAAATTCTAGGAAAACCTGTTGAAGAATTAAAAACTATTGTTTGTCATTTGGGTAACGGTGCTAGTATTTGTGCTGTTAAGAATGGAAAATCTATGGATACTAGTATGGGTTTCACACCGTTAGAAGGTTTAGTAATGGGAACAAGAAGTGGAGATATTGATCCTGCTGTTATTTCCTACTTATCAGAAAAGGAAAAGTTAAATATTGAAGAAATTATGGATATTTTAAATAAAAAATCTGGTATACTAGGATTATCACAAGTATCTAGTGACTTTAGAGATGTTGAAAGTGCTATGAAACAAGGAAATACTGAGGCTCAAGCAGCTATGGATGTTTTTGAATATCGAGTAGCAAAATACATTGGTGCTTATGCGGCTTCTATGAATGGTGTTGATGCTATTGTTTTTACAGCTGGACTTGGTGAAAACAATGGAGAAGCTAGAAAAAATATTTGTTCTTATTTAGGATACTTAGGTGTTGAAGTAGATGATGAAAAAAATGATTGTCACGGAATTGAACGCGATTTTTCTAAGGACGGTGCAAAGGTTCGTTCGTTAGTAGTACCTACCAATGAAGAATTAATGATTGCAAGAGAAACAAAAGAATTATTGAAAAAATAATTGGTTGACAAACTATAATCTCGTATGTATAATAACTAAAGTAGACCTTCAGGAGTGATTTATATGGTAATTGATATTACAGATATTCTTTATAAAGAAGGAGCATCCATGGAAATTGATTTATTGATTCCTATGGAACAAATTCGTTTATTAGATAAAAGGATACATGTAAGTGAACCAATAAAAATAAAAGGTACTTTGATAAATGAAAATATATCTAGGCTATATTTTGAAGGTCAAGCAATAATAACTATACAGGCACCCTGTGATAGGTGTCTTAGACTTACAAACAAGCAAATTAAAATTCCTATGAAAAAATTCTTTACTCAACAATTGATAGTTGAAAAAGAGAATGATGAAGAAATATATCCGATAAAAGAGCATACTATAGATTTATTACCTCCAATTATGGATGAGGTATTGCTACATACTCCTATGAAAATAGTATGTAGTGAAAAATGTAAAGGGCTTTGTACACATTGTGGAAGTAATTTAAATATTACTCAATGTAATTGTAGTGAAAATGAAATCGATCCACGATTTGAAAGCTTAAAATCTCTTTTTTCGAAAGATAAGGAGGTGTAAAAATGGCAGTACCTAAGCGTAAAACTTCAAAAGCAAAAAGAAATCAACGAAGAGCAAATTGGAAACTAACAACTCCTAATTTATCCAAATGTAGCAAATGTGGAGAACTAATGATGCCTCATCGAGTTTGTAAATCTTGTGGCACTTATAATAAAAGAGTTGTGGTAGATGTAGATTAATAATGAATAAAAGGCAGCTATTAGCTGTCTTTTATTACGTTATGAAAATATTTTTCTGCTTTTCCTATCTTCATATTGAAACTTTTAGCAAATTCTAGTATATTATAGATATCCAATAAAATATACACTTATTACAAATTATATAAGAAATGAAACTATATTTTATAATAATTTTATAGTATTAGATGGATATATTTAAAACAATGTACACGTTTATATATTCAAATATGTATTGAAAACGATACATATTTTCTATTTAAAGATAGGATGATATGAATGAATAAAAAAATAATTATTGCAGTAGACGGAATGGGTGGAGATTATGCACCAACAGAAATTGTAAAAGGTTGTGTACAAGCATTACAAGATTTCCCTCTCAAATTATTAATAGTAGGTCACCCTGAAGTTTTAAAAAAAGAGCTTTCTAAATATACTTTTAATGAAGAGCAATTAAAAGTAATTCCAGCATACGAAACAATTACAAATGAAGATTCGCCAGTTGCTGCTATTCGATCTAAAAAAGATTCTTCTATGGTTATAGGACTACGATTATTAAAAGAAAAAAAAGTAGACGCTTTTATATCTGCTGGAAATACAGGTGCTTTGTTAGCTGGTGGTACTTTTTTAGTAGGAAGAATTCCTAAAGTACAAAGACCTGCGTTAGCTCCTCTTATTCCACATAAAAATGGTTTTTCTTTATTAATTGATTGTGGTGCAAATGTTGATGCTAAACCTTCTTATTTGGCACAATTTGCTTATATGGGTTCTATTTATATGGAAAATATATTAAATATACCTAATCCTAAAATAGGTCTTGTAAACATAGGTGTAGAAAAAGAAAAGGGAAATGAAGTGACAAAGGCAGCGTATCAATTATTAGAAGATTCACCCCTTAATTTTATTGGTAATGTTGAAGCAAGAGATATTTCATATGGTGTAGCAGATGTTATTGTTTGTGATGCTTTTATAGGAAATATTATTCTTAAATATACAGAAGGCTTTGGACAATCTTTATTTGATATATTAAAAGAAGAACTGCTAAAAACTCCACTTTCTAAAATAGGAGCATTTATGTTAAAATCTTCTTTTAAGAATATTAAAAAACGCTTTGATTATACTGAATATGGAGGAGCACCTTTATTAGGCCTTCAAGGGTTAGTAGTTAAAGCACATGGAAGTTCTAATCATAAAGCAATTTATAGTGCTATTAAACAATGTATACGTTTTACAGAGCAAGATATTGTAAGTAAGATCCAAAATTCAATTATTGAATAAAGTTCATATTGACGATTTAAAATGTATATACTATTATCAAAATATCAATTTTATAATTCAATCAATTATACAATGTAATTTTAAAACATAAGTATGAAAGGAGATTTTTAAATGGAATTTGAAACAATACGTCAAATTATTGCTGAACAACTAAATGTTCCTGAATCTGATATCACAGAAGAGACATCTTTTGAAGATGACTTAGGTGCAGATTCGTTAGATATTTTTCAAATTATTATGGCTTTAGAAGAAGAATTTGATTTGGAAATATCTAATGAAGATGCTGAACAAATATCAACTGTATCAGATGTAGTAGAATATATTAAAAATGCAAATGCTTAAAATAAAAGTCCTGTTTAACGGGACTTTTATTTTAAGCATTTCATAGTCTAGGAGGTTCTTATGAAAAGAACAGTAAACAATAGAGAAATCAAATCTTTTGAAAAAAAAATTAATTATTTTTTTAATAATAAAAGTTTATTAAAACAAGCCTTAACTCATCGTTCCTTTGTTAATGAAAAGAAAAATTATACGATAGGGCATAATGAACGTTTAGAATTTTTAGGAGATGCGGTGTTAGAATTAATTGTTAGTGATTATTTATATAAAGAATATACAAATCTAAAAGAAGGAGAATTAACAAAATTAAGAGCTAGTATTGTGTGTGAACTTTCATTAGCAGAAGCTGCTCGTAGAATTAATATAGGCACTTACTTATATTTGGGAAAGGGAGAAGAATTAACCGGTGGTAGAGAGAGAGATTCTATTTTATGTGATGTTTTTGAAGCTATTATAGGTGCTATATATATAGATAGTAATATAGATAATGCAAGAACGTATGTTTATGATCATTTACTTTGTCATATAACTAAAACTCATCATTCTTTTATTGATTATAAAACATCTTTACAAGAACAAATTCAAAAATATAGTACAATCCCTATAGAATATGAAGTGCTAGAAGAAATAGGTCCTGATCACAATAAGCGTTTTGTTGTACAAGTTTCTCATAAAAATAAAGTGTTAGGTTTAGGAATGGGACGAAGTAAAAAAGAAGCGGAACAAAAAGCAGCATGGAAAGCTATGAAAAACATTTAAATATGGAAGTGAATCCTTATGTATTTAAAAAAATTAGAAATTCAAGGATTTAAGTCATTTGCAGACAAATTAACCTTTGAATTTAATAATGGAATTACTGCAGTAGTAGGTCCTAATGGTAGTGGGAAAAGTAATGTAGCAGATGCGGTTCGTTGGGTTTTAGGAGAACAAAGTATCAAAACTTTACGAGGTTCTAAAATGGAAGATGTTATTTTTGCTGGCACTCAAAATCGTAAACCATTAGGCTTTGCCCAAGTTTCTCTTGTTATTGATAATAGTGCAAATTTATTACCCATTGAATTTGAAGAAGTAACCGTTACACGAAGGGTATATCGTTCTGGAGAAAGTGAATATTTTATTAATCGATCATCTTGTCGTTTACGAGATATCCATGAATTATTTATGGACACTGGTATTGGTAAAGAAGGGTATTCTATTATAGGTCAGGGACAAATTGATAAAATTCTTAGTACAAAACCAGATGATCGTAGACAACTTTTCGAAGAAGCTGTAGGAATTGTAAAGTATAAAACTAGAAAACAACAAGCGGAAAAAAAATTAGAAGAAGAAAAAAATAATTTATTACGTGTAACAGATATTTTATATGAAATAGAAAAGCAGCTACTTCCTTTAAAAGAACAAGCTCAAAAAGCAAAGAAATATTTAGACAAACGTGAACAATTAAAAACTATTGAAGCCAATATTTTTTTAAAAGAAGCTTTAACAATTTCAAAACAAAATGAAAAATTATTAATGGATTTGCAAACGGTAGAAAATCAAATTGAACAATTATCTCAGAATCAAAGTATACTGAAAAAAAATCAAGCAGATCAGATCAAAGATACTGAAATTCTAGAAAAAAAATTACATTTCTGTAGGGAAGAGATTAAAAAAATACAATCTTTACTGGAAGAGAATATTTTACAAGAAAAAATTCAAGAGCAAAAAAAAGAATACCTATATCAAGAAATCAAACGATTAGATAGAGAAGAAAAACAAATTAATTCTAAATTAATGTCAAAAAATAATGAGCAAAAACAGTATAAAAGTCAATATCAAGGTTTACAACTTCAATTTAAAAGCAAAGAAGAAATATTAAAAATAAATGAAAAAAAACAAAAACAAATGCTTGCTACTATGTCTAGTAATGCAGAACAAGTAGAACAATTAAAAGCGGATATGATAGAAAATTTAAATCAACGTTCTGAAATTAAAAGTAAAATAGAACGATTAGAAACAATTTATGAACATATTCAACAAAGACATGAATATGTAGATAAAACAAAAAAATCATTACTGTATCAAATACATCTTAAAAATACTCAAAAAGATACTTTTGAAAATAAGCTAGATTCCTTAAGAGCAACTATTCAAGAACTAACAATAACAAAAAGTTCTTTAGAACATGAAAAAAAGAACGAACTATCTCAATTACAACAATATCAAAATCAATATCATAGATTACAAGAAGAATTTCATAAACTACAATCTCGTCAGAAATTATTAGAAGAGATGACAAAAGATTATGAGGGATTTTATCGAAGTGTAAAAAGCATTTTATCTTTAAAAAAGCAAAAACCTAATGAATGGTGTGATATTCATGGTGTTGTTGCTGATTTAATTCATGTACCAAAAGGATATGAAATTGCATATGAGATTGCTTTAGGAAGTAATGTTCAAAATATTATTACGGAAACAGAAAATATTGCTCAAATAGCTATAGAATATTTGAAAAAACATCAACTAGGTCGAGCTACCTTTTTACCATTAAACTCTATAAACGGAAGAAAAATAGGATCTGAAAAATCTAAAATTCTTCAATATCAGGGCGTGTTAGGTATTGCCTCAGATCTTATTACTTATAATCCTATATATGATTCTATTATGACGTATTTATTAGGTCGAATTATCATTGTAGAAAACTTACAATATGGAATCATTCTTGCTAAAAAGTTAAGATACCGATATCGTATTGTAACGTTAGAAGGAGAGGTGTTAAATCCTGGTGGCTCTTTAACAGGTGGAAGTATATCTAATAAAAATACAAATGTTTTTTCTCGTGCTCGTCAACTTAAAGATACTACCGAAAGAGTAATACTGTTAGAAAAGCAAGTACAACAAACACATCAAAAAATTTCTGATATAGAAGTAAGATTAAAAGAAAAAGATAATATATTAGAAGAATTAATTCAACAACAACAAGAAAATATGGTAGAAAAGATCGAATTATCAGGACAAATTGATCATATTCAAAATCAAATTGAAACTTTAAAAGAAGAAAAAAACAATATTCTTAATGAAGAACTTCAATTAAAAGAGCAGTCACAAGAAGCACAAGAGATGATACATAAAGAACAAAAACGACAAGCAGAAAATGAGCAGTGTTTACAAGATATTGAAACAAAGATTCAACAACAAGAAAGTACTTTGCAAATAGATCGTTCTTCTCAAGAAAAACTTGCTAAGGTAATAAATCAACTTCATATTGATATTTCTATTTTATGTGAAAATCAAAAAAATATAATGAATTATTTAGAACGATTAAAAGCAGAATTAAAACAATTAAAAGATGAAAAAGAACAATGTTTACAGAATAAAGAAAATAAAATAAAAGAAAAACAATCTAAAGAGCACTTTATTCAAGAGCTTTTAAATAAAAGAATAAAAATACAAACGCAATTAAAAGATGAAGAAAAAAAAGAACAAGAATGGGAAATTCAAAAAAAAGATATAGAAAGTCAACGACAAAAACTACAAAAATTAATAGAAGAACAAGTAGAAGAACATACGGTTTTACAAAAAGAATTATTTCATTTAGAACATCATATATCTAAATTAGAGATACAAAAAACGACTTTATATGATAGAATGTGGAATGAATATGAATTGACTTATTCCTCAGCTCAAAAATATAAAAAAGAAAATATTAGTTTATCATCACTAAAAGAAAAAGCTCAAGCATTAAAACAGTTTATTAAATCTTTAGGACCTGTTAATGTTCATGCTGTTGAAGAATTTACTACTTTGCAAGAACGATATAATTTTTTAATTAAACAAAAACAAGATATTATAGATGCAGAAAAAAGTTTAGATCAGATTATTGATAATTTAACAAAAGCAATGGAAGAACAATTCGCTCAAGAATTTAAAAAAATTTCTTTTTATTTCAATCAAGTTTTTAAAGAACTTTTTGGTGGAGGTACAGCTTATGTTGAACTTATAGATTCAAATAATATATTAGAATCAGGAATTCAAATTATTGCACAACCTCCAGGAAAGAAGCTACAAAATATGATGTTATTATCTGGTGGCGAAAGAGCCTTAACAGCTATTGCTCTATTATTTGCTATTTTAAAAATTAGACCTTCGCCTTTTTGTATTTTAGATGAGATAGAAGCCGCTTTAGATGACTCTAACGTGGATCGATATGCTCGATATTTGAAAGAATTTACAAATGATACTCAATTTATTGTTATTACTCATCGTAAGGGTACAATGGAAGTAGCAGATACTTTATATGGAATTACAATGCAAGAACAAGGTGTTTCTACTTTAGTGTCTGTCAAATTAACTGAAGCAACTAATTAATTCATAGTAACTAATAAAACAATATTTAATTACGACTCTGGATTATTTAGTAAAACTATATTTAAAAATGATGTTAGAATATAAATAAAGGAGAATTTATGTATGAACTTTTTTAAAAAACTATTTAAAAAAGAACCTAAAAAAAGCATGGAAGGAAAAGAAGAAGTTTTAAAAAATGATGTAGAAGTTAATAATGATCTAGAAAATAATACAGATTATAATGATTTTTCTAGTTTAGATAAATCATTATTTAACAATGAAGAAGTAATTTCTAAAAAAGAAACATCAGAAATGAAACTTGAAGAATCTTTTGTTGAAATACAATCAGAAAGTAAAAAAACAGAAGAAAAACAATCTATAGAAAAAATAACAACAGAAAAAGAAAATGAGGAGCTAGAAGAACCCAAAAAGAAAGGTTTCTTTTCTACTTTAGTAAAAGGGTTGACCAAAACCAGAGAAAATATTCTAGGTGGTGTTGATCAAGTTTTAAAATCCTTTCAAAAAATTGATGAAGAATTATTTGAAGAACTGGAAGAAGCTCTTATAGTAGCAGATATTGGAGTATCAACTACTATGAAAATTATAGAAATATTACGTGAAGAAGTAAAAAAACAAAAAATTACGGAAGCAGAAGATTTAAAACAAATACTTGCTAAAATTATCGCTAATATGTTAGAAGACAAAGATACTGGAACACTTAATTTAGACGATACTCCATTAATAATTTTAGTGATTGGAGTAAATGGTGTTGGTAAAACAACAACTATTGGTAAATTGGCATATCAAATTAAAAATAATAATAAAAAAGTATTATTAGCAGCAGCTGATACTTTTCGTGCAGCGGCTATCGATCAATTAAAAATATGGGGAGATCGAACAGGTGTAGATGTTATCCATCATCAAGAAGGATCAGATCCTGGTGCTGTTATTTATGATGCAATTCAAGCTGCAAAGTCTAGAAAAACAGATGTATTAATTTGTGATACAGCAGGTCGATTGCATAATAAAAAGAATCTTATGGAAGAACTTAAAAAGCTATTTCGAATTATCAATCGTGAATATCCTGAAGCTAGAAAAGAAGTATTGTTAGTATTAGATAGTACAACAGGACAAAATGCTTTACAACAAGCTAAATTATTTCAGGAAGTAGCGGATATTACAGGTATTATTTTAACAAAATTAGATGGTACAGCTAAAGGAGGTATTGTATTATCTATTAAGTCTGAATTAGATATTCCAGTTCGATATATTGGGGTAGGAGAAGGTATAGATGATTTACAACCTTTTAATCCAACACAATTTTCACAAGCACTTTTCCAACATTTTAATAATCAATAAAATTAGTCTTGACAAAAAGATATTTTTCCTTTAAAATCTATCTGTAAAGGGAAAATACTTTACGGTGATACTATGAATAAATTGTTAGAAATTACTTTGTTATATGATTTTTATGGAGAACTTTTGACTCCTCATCAACAAAATATTTATGAGTTATACTATCAAAATGATTTATCATTGGGAGAAATTTCTAAAAATCTTAAAATTAGTCGTCAAGGTGTTTATGACACATTAAAACGTTGTGAAAAATCGCTTTATGAATATGAAGAACGGTTACAATTATTACAACGATTTAGAACACAAAAAAAATTAGCAGAAAAAATTTTAATTAGTACAGAAAAAATTAAAAAACATCTTATAAAAGAGGACCATTTCACTAATGAATATTTATTAGAAATTCAAAATATAGAAAAAATCATTAATCAAATTTTAGAACAATAGCTAGGAGGCTGATTCATGGCTTTTGAAAGTTTATCAGATAAGCTGCAAGGCGTATTTAAACAATTAAAGAGTAAAGGAAAATTAACTGAAAAAGATGTCAAAACAGCTTTACGTGAAGTCAGATTAGCTCTTTTAGAAGCAGATGTTAATTTTAAAGTAGTTAAAACTTTTATTAAAAATATTGAATTACGAGCTGTTGGACAGGAGGTTATGGAAAGTCTCTCTCCTGGACAACAAGTAATAAAAATTGTAAATGAAGAATTAATTAATCTGATGGGAAGTACTAATAGTAAATTAACATTTACATCTACTCCTCCTACTGTTTATATGATGGTAGGGCTTCAAGGAGCTGGTAAAACAACAACTACAGCAAAACTAGGTGGCCTCCTTAAAAAACAAGGTAAGCGTCCTCTGCTTGTTGCTTGTGATGTTTATCGACCTGCTGCTATTAAACAACTTCAAATTGTAGGAGAACAATTAGGATTACCTGTATTTTCTATGGGAGATGCTCATCAACCTGTAGATATTGCTAAGGCTGCTATTTCTCATG
The DNA here is from genome assembly GCA_012524135.1 of Candidatus Epulonipiscium sp. Classification (GTDB taxonomy): domain Bacteria; phylum Bacillota; class Clostridia; order Lachnospirales; family JAAYNZ01; genus JAAYNZ01. The sequence goes on from JAAYSE010000081.1 coordinate 20,134, forward strand.
GAATTTCTAATAACAATGATGTTATTTTAATTGATACAGCCGGTCGTTTGCATATTGATGAAGCTATGATGAATGAACTACAAGATATTAAAAAAGCTGTAAAACCTCAAGAAATATTATTAATTGTAGATGCGATGACAGGACAGGATGCTGTAAACGTAGCTGAACATTTTAATAATTTATTAGAAATTGATGGCGTTATATTAACAAAATTAGATGGAGATTCAAGAGGTGGAGCTGCTTTATCAGTACGTTCTGTTACTCAAAAACCAATTAAATTTGTAGGTATGGGTGAAAAATTAACTGATTTACAACCTTTTCATCCTGATCGTATGGCTTCACGTATTTTAGGTATGGGTGATATTTTAACACTTATTGAAAAGGCACAAGATAATATAGATGAAAAAAAAGCTGCTGAATTAGAACAAAAAATACGTACTGCTGAATTTTCTTTTGAAGATTTTCTGGATCAAATGCAGCAAGTAAAAAAAATGGGACCTTTAAACCAATTAATTGGTATGATTCCTGGTATCAATCAACAAATGGCAGATATTGAAATTGATGAAAAAGAAATTGCAAGAGTAGAAGCTATTATATTATCGATGACTCCAGACGAAAGAAGAAATCCAGTACTTTTAAATAGTTCCAGAAAACGTCGCATTGCTGAAGGATGCGGATTAAATATACAAGAAGTAAATAAATTAGTTAAGCAATTTGAACAAACTCGTAAGATGATGAAACAGTTTTCTGGTATGATGAAAGGAAAAAGAGGGAAAGCTAAATTCCCTTTTTTCTAAATAATAGTATCTAAACAAAGGAGGTGAACATGTAATGGCAGTGAAAATTAGATTAAAAAGAATGGGAGCTAAAAAATCCCCTTTTTATAGAATTATTGTAGCTGATTCTCGATCTCCTAGAAATGGGAAATTTATAGAAGAACTTGGATATTATAATCCTACTAAAGATCCAATTGAATTAAAGGTGAATGAAGAGTTAGCAAAAAAATGGATTCAAAATGGAGCTCAACCCTCTGATACCGTAAGAGCACTACTTAAAAAAGCAGGCGTGTTACAGTAATGTAAGACACAAAAGGTTAGGAGGTGTGGCTATTGAAAGATTTAGTAGAAACGATCGCAAAAGCCTTAGTAGACCATCCTGAAGAAGTTCATGTCAATGAAATCGAAGGAGAACGTTCTATTATTTTGGAGCTAAAAGTAGCTTCAGATGATATGGGAAAAGTAATTGGTAAACAAGGTCGAATTGCAAAAGCGATTCGTACGGTAGTTAAAGCAGCCGCAACTAAAGAAAATAAGCGAGTAGTAGTAGAAATTTTACAATAAAGGTTAGGATATCCTAACCTTTTTCTGAATAAAAAAGGTGAGAAATAAGGAGTAAAAGTCAATGGAAAAATATATAGAAATTGGAAATGTTGTGAATACTCATGGTATTCGAGGAGTTATAAAAATTATTCCTACCACTGATGATCCTACTCGATATGAAAAATTAAATTCTGTCTTCCTTCGTCATAACGAAGATCGAAAAGAATATACTATTGAACAAATACAATATCATAAGCAATGTATCCTTTTAAAATTAAAAGAAATTTCATCTATGAATGAAGCAGAAATACTTAAAGGAGCGATCATAGAAATTCCTAGATCAAAAGCACTTCCTTTAGAAGAAAATCAGTATTATATTGGAGATTTATATGGTTTACAAGTATTTACTGTAGAAAATGTATATTTAGGAGAAATTGTTGATATTATCTTTACTGGTAGTAATGATGTTTACGTAGTACAAGATCCTCAAAAACCTTCTAACAAACCTCTTTTGCTCCCTGCTATTCATCAATGTATTAAGAAAGTTGATATTAACAATCAAAAAATAGTCGTTTCTTTACTAGAAGGGCTGGAAGAATTGTGAAATTCTATATTTTAACATTATTTCCTGAGATGATTCAAAGCACTCTTAGTTATAGTATTTTAGGGAAAGCTCAGGAAAAAAATATTATTCAAATAGAATGTATTAATATCCGTGATTTTTCTAAAAATAAACATGGACAAGTAGATGACTACCCATATGGCGGAGGCCCTGGAATGGTGATGCAAGCGCCTCCTATTTTTGATGCTTATAATAGTATTGTAAGTAACATTCAAAAAAAACCAAGAGTTCTTTATATGAGCCCCCAAGGGAAAACTTTTAATCAAGAAATGGCTTTTTCTTTTTCAAAAGAAAAAGAATTAATTTTTTTATGTGGTCATTACGAAGGTGTTGATGAACGGATAATTGATACTATTGTCACAGATGAAGTCTCCATTGGAGATTTTGTATTAACAGGTGGAGAATTAGCTGCAATATGTATCATTGATTCTATTGCTCGATTGATTCCTGGAGTTCTTGGAAAAGAAGCTTCTTTTCAACAAGAATCTTTTACTGATTCTTTATTAGAATATCCACAATATACGCGTCCATCTATTTTTCTTGATCAACCGGTTCCAGAAATATTACTTTCTGGTCATCATGAAAAAATTGAGAATTGGCGTCGTCAACAATCCTTACTTCGTACTATGAAACGACGACCTGATTTATTAGAAAAAGCAAACTTGAGTAAACAAGATTGGGATTGGATAAAATCGATAAAAGAAAGTTAAAAATATTTTTATAGTACTTTTATAATAAAAAGATAAGCTCCTTATAAATATATTACGATTAGGTTTTATGAAAAAATTTTAAAATATTAATAAAAAGATTGCTTTCTTGAAAAAAGTATGATAAACTTTATTACTGTGAGTACGGCGGTCCTCTGATACTACTAAGTAATCAAGAACGTCTAAGATGGAAGGAGGGTAACTCATGAACGAAATTATTCAAAAAATAGAGCAAGAACAATTACGACAAGATATCGCTGATTTTAATGTAGGTGATACTGTTCGAGTATATGCAAAAGTACGAGAAGGAAACCGAGAAAGATTACAAATGTTTGAAGGTGTTGTTCTAAAAAAACAAAATGGCGGTGTTCGTGAAACTTTTACTGTAAGAAGAATTTCTTATGGTGTAGGTGTAGAAAGAACTTGGCCAGTTCATTCTCCAAATATTGATCGAATCGAAGTTGTGAGAAAAGGAAAAGTAAGAAGAGCAAAATTAAACTATATACGTAAACGTGTAGGTAAAGCTGCAAAAGTAAAAGAAGTACTATAATAAAAGGGACTGAAAAAGTCCCTTTTTGTGTACATAGAAAGTAGGTATATCAATGACTAGATTATTAGAAGATACTAGTGAACCTTCTTTTATTTCACCCATTGCTACGTTAATATGGGAAGTTTTTATTGCATTTATAATATCATATTTAATTATTACCTTTATTATTCAAAATACAAAAATAGATGGTTACTCTATGGAACCTACTTTACGTCATAAAGATGCTATCATCATCAATAAATTTATTTATTATTTTAAAAATCCTCAATATGGAGATATTATCGTTTTTCCATATCAAAAAGATCCTAGTAAAAAATATATTAAAAGAATTATTGGTTTACCTGGAGAAGTTATTGATATAAAAGAAGGTGCAATTTATATTAATGGACATCCTCTACAAGAACCATATATTACAAAATCATGGAAGACAAAAGGAAATATTACTTATCCCTTTACAATTCCTAAAAATCATTATTTTGTTCTAGGAGATAATCGTGATCATAGTTCGGATAGTCGATTTTACGATGTAGGAACTATAGAAAAGTCTAAAATTTTCGGTAAAGCATGGATACGTATATGGCCTTTAAAAAGCATAAGAAAGTTATAAAGAAAGTGGGTAAAAGAAATGAATATACAGTGGTATCCTGGGCATATGACCAAAACAAAACGCATAATTATTGAAAATTTAAAACTAGTAGATATAATTATTGAATTAATTGATGCACGTATTCCAATGAGTAGTAAAAATCCTGATTTAGATCAACTAGCAAATAATAAACCGCGTATTATTGTGATGAATAAAAGTGATCTTGCAGATGAAAAAAGAAATAATGAATGGAAACAATATTTTGAACAACAAGGATACGGAGTAATTTTAGTTAATTCTATTACTGGTAAAGGAATTGGAGAAGTAGTAGAACAAGCTAGAAATATGCTTCAACATAAAATCGAAAAAGATCGTCAAAGAGGTCGTCTCTTTCGTCCTATTCGAGCTATGGTGGTTGGAATTCCTAATGTAGGAAAATCTACATTCATTAATAAGTTAGTTGGAAAAACAACAGCTAAAACAGGAGATCGTCCTGGAATAACACGTGGAAAACAATGGATTAAAATCAAAAAAGATTTTGAGTTATTAGATACTCCAGGTATTTTATGGCCTAAATTTGAAGATCTTGATGTTGGGCTTAAATTAGCTTTTACAGGAGCAATAAAGGATGATATTTTAGATATTGAACAACTAGCCTTAGAATTTATTAGTTTTTTTAAAATAGCTTATCCTAAAGCTTTATCACAACGATATTCTATAAATGAGAATCAACTATCTTCTAAACCTTTAGATATTTTCTTATATATAGGAAGAAATCGTGGTTTCTTACAAAGTGGTAATGAAATAGATACTCTGCGTACAGCACAGGTACTTTTTGATGAATTTCGTGGAGGGCGATTAGGTCGTTTTACTTTAGAGATTCCTTCTAATACTAAATAAAACGCAATTTAAATGCAGCTTAGCTGCATTTTTTCTATTGAAGAAAATAGATCGTTCTTCCGATATATATTATAAAGGAGAATGAAATGATGACGAAACAAAAAACGATAGCTATGATTGAAGAAGAATTAAAGAATACAACTTTGGATAATTTACCCAAGGTATTATATTATTTAGAAAAAGACTCTAGAAAAGGAGTTAAACGATTAGTACAACAATATAAAAAACAATTAGAACAACAAAAAAAAGAACAACAACGATTAAAAGCACTTTGGAAATATGAAGAAAAATATTATTTAAAAAATCAATTCCTTATAGCGGGTATTGATGAAGCTGGAAGAGGTCCATTAGCTGGACCAGTAGTAGCTGCTGCTGTGATTTTACCACCTAAAATTCATATCCCTCAATTAAATGATTCTAAAAAAATTTCTACTAGTATTCGTGAAAATTTATATAAAAAAATACAATCAGTGGCCATTGATATAGGGGTAGGTATTGTTGATCCAGAAACTATTGATCAAATTAATATTTTGCAAGCTACAAAACAAGCGATGCAAGAAGCTGTTTTAAATTTAAAAACTAAACCAGAGATTTTGTTAATTGATGCTCTTATACTTCCTAGTTTACCTATTCAACAAGAAAAAATTATTAAAGGTGATCAAAAAAGTGCTTCTATTGCTGCGTCTAGTATTATTGCAAAAGTAACACGAGATCATCTTATGGAACGATGGGATCAATTATATCCTGTATATGGTTTTGCTAATCATAAGGGCTATGGCACAAAAGAACATTTAGATGCTATTAAAGTACATGGTTTATCTCCTATTCATCGTAGAAGTTTTCATATTTCAAGAACATTTTGATAGGAAGGAGAACATATATGCGTATTGATCCAGATTCATGTATTGTATCTTTTATGGAATACAATACTTCTACTACTGAATCACATGAACCATTACCCTTTTATCATAAAGGTGATATTATACAAGGAACCGTTTTAGAGATATTAGAAAATGAAATATTACTTCAATTGAATAGTGGACAAAAAATGAAGGCATATATTGATAATCTTTTAAATGCACAGATTGGAGAAAAATTATATTTTCAAATATGTTCTTTAGCTAATAATCAAATTGTTTTAAAACCATTGCAACAAGAATCTTCAAATACAACAAAATATAATTTTATATTACAAGTTCTTGAAAGAGCTAATATAGTATCTAGTCAGAAAAATATACAGATCGTAGAGACTTTATTAGATTACCAATTACCTATTGATCGAAATCATATTCAAAAAGCTTTATTTTATACACATATAACAGAACAACCTAAAATAGAACATTTTCTTTTTTTTATAAAAAATAATATTCCTTTTACAAAAGAAAATATTGTTGGATTTCAAAATTACATTATTACAAAAATACCATTAGGAAATGAATTAGAAACACTTTTTCAAAAAATAACTCAAAATACGGATTTATCTTTAAAAGAAAATTTAAGATTTGAATGGATACAATATCAACAACAACAAAGACAAAATATCATTTCAATATTTGAAAAATATATACAGCAGTATAATTTATCCGAAAAAATAGGTTCCGAAAAAATTACTCTTGAAAACGTATCCTTGTCTACTCTCATTAGTAAATGTCAGTTGCTTAAAGATACACCTATAATAAAACTATTACAAAAAGATGAAAATCTTATGTTATTTTATGAATTACTAAAGGAAACAAAAGAAAATTCAAAATTAGTAAGGGATTTCCTGAGAACCCCCAAAAAAGAATATAATTTAGAGTGGTACAATCATCCCCCTATAAAACCCAAAGATCTTATACAACCTAATAAATTACAGAACTATTATCAAGAATTATATCAAAAAATTTCTATATTAGAAAAGGGTTTTTTAAAAATAGAAAATCAAGGATTAGGATCTCTAGAACCTAATTTAGAAAATATAAAAACAGAACTTCAACATTTTAGACAGGGGATTGAATTTTTAAACACATTTAATCATTATGAACATTATTTTCTGATTCCGTTACAGTTTATAAATGACATATCTACAGGAGAACTATATTTGTTTAGAAATAAAAAGAAAGAAAAGGGAAAAAAACAAATAGTTACAGCCTTATTATCTCTTGACCTAAAAACTTTAGGCTCTATAGATATTTTTATTCAAAAAAATATAGATCAAGTATACTGTGAATTTAAAATTAAAAATAAAGATATAGAACCTTTATTAAAAGAAAAAATGAATATATTACAACAAGCATTGTATCATAAAGGTTATATCTTACAAGGCAAAGTATCTATTGTTAATAAAGATTCATCATCCGTAATAGAATTAATAAATAAACAAAATATACAGGAAAAATCCATAGAAAATAATAATCCATATTCTTTTGATAAAAAGGTGTGATATAATGAAAAAGGTCATTAAAAAAGTTGCTGCTTTAAAGTATAATCCTAAAGATACAGCACCAAAAATTATTGCAAAAGGAAAAGGTGTCCTAGCCGATCATATTCTTGAAAAAGGTGCTACGCATAGTATTCCTACCTATGAAGATTCCTGTTTAGTAGAAACCTTATTACAATTAGATATTGGACAAGAAATTCCTCCTGAATTATATGAAATTATAGCAGAAATCTTGATTTTTATTCAAGATTTAGATACAATTAAAGGAAATAGGATGATAGGATGAATATAATGAAAAATTATAGACTTATTGGCCAGTGTGGTGAAGAAATAGCAGCTTCTTATTTGCAATCATTAGGTTATATTATACTTTCAAAAAATTTCAGATGTAAATTAGGAGAAATTGATTTAATTGCACGTGATCAAGAATATCTTGTATTTATAGAAGTAAAGTATAGACGTTCTTTAAATTATGGATATCCTAGGGAAGCTGTAAATAAGATCAAACAAAAAACTATTTCTAAAGTAGCACTTTATTATTTAAAACAACATTATTTATATAATACTAGTTGTCGTTTTGATGTAGTAGAAATTATTGAATATAATAATGAGAAAAAAATAAATCTTATTAAAAATGCCTTTATGTTATAATTTTTATTGTATTTATTTAGGGAAGGAAGAGGAGTTTGAACATACCTATTCAAAATGATAATTATATATTACATAAAAAAAATAATTTATATTATTTATCTTTTCCCGCTTTCGATCATACCAAAATGGTTTATCATGGATTTAGTACCCGACATGGTGGTGTAAGTCAAGGTATTTTTACATCATTAAATTTAGGTTTTTATTCTGGTGATTGTATAAATAATGTATATGATAATTATAAAAAGTTTTGTTCTGTTTTAAATGTTAATGAACAAAATTTAGTTTTTTCAGATCAAATTCATAAAACACATATTTATTGTGCTACTAAAAAAGATTGTGGAAAGGGTTATATGAAAAAAAGCGATATAAAAGGTATTGATGGTTTAATTACGAATGAGCCTGAAGTGCCTTTAGTTACCTTGTATGCGGACTGTGTTCCGTTGTTCTTTTTAGATCCTATGCAAAAAGTTGTGGGTTTAGCTCATGCAGGTTGGAGAGGTACAGTAAATAGGATAGCAAGTAAAATGGTACAAACATTTCAATCCGTATATCATTCAAATCCTGAAGATCTTTTAGTAGGCATTGGTCCTTCTATTGGTCCTTGTTGTTTTGAAGTAGATCAACCAGTTGCTCAAATTTTTCAACAACAAATTACAGGTGATAACTGGATACAATCATGGGAAAATGGAAAATATAATATTGATTTATGGAAAACAAACCAACAAATTCTGCTAGAAGCAGGTATTGAAAAAACACATATTTCTATTATGAAGCTATGTACTCAATGTTATAAAGATCATTTTTTTTCTCATCGGGGACATCAAGGAAAAAGAGGAAGTTTAGCAGCTATTATAGAATTAAAGAAATGAAAAACAATATTAAAATTTATTTTCTCATTTTGGCATTTTAAAAAATACTTTATAGGTTTTTGTTGTTATTGTAAAATATCAATACGATGCGTTTTGATTTATATTATATTTTGAATACAAAGGAGAATACCAATGCATAAACCAATTGTAGCTGTCGTAGGACGACCAAATGTAGGTAAATCAACTTTATTTAATAAATTAGCTGGATCCCGAATTTCTATTGTAGAAGATACCCCAGGAGTAACGAGGGATCGAATTTATACAGATGTGGAGTGGTTAAATTATCAATTTACTTTAATCGATACAGGGGGAATTGAACCAGAAACATCAGATTTAATATTACAGGAAATGCGTAAACAAGCTGAAATTGCTATTGATACAGCAGATGTTATTCTTTTTTTAGTAGATGCTAAACAAGGATTAACGGATTCAGATGCTCATGTTGCTCATCTGTTACGTAAAACTCAAAAGCCTGTTCTTCTTATTGTGAATAAAGTAGACAATATGCGGACAGAACCATTAGAAATTTATGAATTTTATAATTTGGGTCTAGGGGATCCTATTCCTATTTCTGCAGGACAGGGATTAGGATTAGGAGACATGTTAGATAAAGTCGTAAAACATTTTCCACCTGTTTCTATAGAAGAAAAAGAAGAGGCTATAAAAATTGCTGTAATTGGAAAACCCAATGTAGGTAAGTCTTCGTTAATTAATAAAATTTTAGGAGAAAAGAGAGTTATTGTAAGCGATATTCCAGGTACTACTCGAGATGCCATTGATACTCCTATTACTTTTAATGGAGAACCTTATATTTTTATTGATACAGCAGGACTTCGTAGAAAAAATAAAATAAAAGAAGAAATTGAAAGATATAGTATTGTACGAACAGTTGCTGCTATTGAGCGAGCTGACATAACTGTTCTAGTGATTGATGCAGAAGAAGGAATTACAGATCAAGATACAAAGATTGCAGGTATTGCACATGAAAGAGGAAAAGCATCTATTATTGTTGTAAATAAATGGGATTTAATTGAAAAAGATGATAAAACTATGCATCGATATTTGCAAGAAATTAATACTAAATTTGCTTATATGAGCTATGCTCCTAAACTTTTTGTATCTGCTTTAACAGGACAAAGAATAAATAAGTTGTTTGAAACCATTCAAGTTGTAGCTCAAAATCAAACTTTAAGGATAAGTACAGGTTTATTAAATGAAGTATTATATGAAGCAATGACAATGAATCAACCACCTTCTGACAAAGGTAAGTATTTAAAAATTTACTATATGACTCAAGTTTCTGTAAAACCTCCTACTTTTGTTCTTTTTGTAAATGATAAACAACTTATGCATTTTTCTTATGAACGATACATTGAGAATCAAATGAGAGAAGCTTTTGGTTTTAAAGGAACTCCGATTCACTTTATTACTCGAGAAAAAAGAGGAAGGGATTAGCTATTATGTTTCGTTTACTAAGTGTACTCATTGGATATTTTATTGGGTGTTTTCAAACAGCTTTTTTAGTGGGAAAGTTATCTCATAAAATTGATATTAGAAATCATGGAAGCGGTAATGCAGGAACAACAAATGTAGTCCGGGTTTTAGGATGGAAAGCAGGATTTGCTACTTTTTTAGGAGATTTTTTAAAAGGTATTTTGGGAGTTTTAGTTTGTAAAATGATATGGCCTGAAACTAATTCTTTAGCTGGTCTTTATGCAGGGTTAGCTGTAGTTATAGGACATAATTGGCCTATTTTTCTTGGGTTTAAAGGTGGGAAGGGCATTGCTTCTACAGTAGGAGCCTTATTAGCCTTTGATTGGCGTATAGGTATTATTTTGATTATTATTATGATCTGTATTGTTGGAATAACTCGGTATGTATCTTTAGGTTCTATTGTATTGGCTATATCTATTCCTATTTTAATGATTATTTTTTATCCTAAAGAACATGAATTTATTTATATTGCTATTACTTTTATGTTATTTGCATTATGGCGACATCGTTCTAATATAAAACGTTTAATTAATAGAACGGAATCAAAACTAACTACAAAATAAAAATATAAAATGGAGGAGAAATAATATATGAAACGCATTGCAGTCATGGGTTCAGGAAGTTGGGGTACTGCTCTAGCTATTTTATTACATAAAAATGGGCATCAAGTTACATTATGGTCTTTTGATAAAAAAGAAAACGAGAAATTACAAGAAACGCGAGAAAACCTTCAATATCTACCAGGAATTTTAATTCCTCATCAGATTCAATTAACACATAATATTAAAAAAGCTCTTCAAGAGAATGAAATTATTGTTATTGCTATTCCTTCTCGTTTTATTAGAGAAAACTTGATAAAATTTGCCCCATATATTAATAAACATCAAATTATTATTAATGTATCTAAAGGATTAGAAGAAAATACTTTACTTCGTATTTCTCAAATAATAAGAGAAATTTTTGTTGATAATCCTATTGCTGTTCTTTCTGGTCCTAGTCATGCTGAAGAAGTTGCTAAAGATCTTCCTACCACTTGTGTAGTAGCATCTGCTTCTTTGAATGTTAGTGAATTTGTTCAAGAAATTTTTATGAGTCCCAAATTTAGAATATATACAAATACAGATTTAATAGGGGTAGAATTAGGCGGAGCATTAAAAAATGTAATGGCTCTTGCTGCAGGTATTTCGGATGGATTAGGTTTTGGTGATAATACAAAAGCAGCATTAATGACAAGAGGTATTGTTGAAATTACTCGTCTTGGTGTTGCCATGGGTGCACAATTACAAACGTTTAGCGGACTATCCGGCATTGGAGATTTAATTGTAACTTGTACAAGTTCACATAGTCGTAATTGGAAAGCAGGTTTTCTTATAGGACAAGGAAATTCTTTAGAAAATGCATTAAAAAAAGTACATATGGTGGTAGAAGGTGTGCATACTGCAAAATCAGCTTTAACACTTTCGAAAAAATATAACGTAGAAATGCCTATCATTCAAGAAGTAAATAACATACTTTTTAATAATAAGGATCCAAGGCAAGCAGTAGTTGATTTAATGATGAGGGATAAAACAGAAGAACAATATATGGCATATATTTAGGATTTATATTTTACTGTATTAATATATATTAAATAATTTTTATAAAATCTGATTTACAGCAAAAATCTATAACTAAAAGCATAATTTTTCAAGGCTTTCATATATTTAAAGTGTATGGATACATTTTAAAATAAGGAGGTCTTTTGTTATGGAAGATTTTAATATTTATCATGATATTTCTACACGAACAAATGGAGATATTTATTTAGGAGTAGTAGGGCCTGTGCGTACTGGAAAGTCAACTTTCATTAAACGTTTTATGGATTTATTAGTATTACCTAATATGGATAATACATATAGTCGTGAAAGAGCTAAAGATGAAATGCCTCAAAGTGCAGCTGGAAAAACAATTATGACAACGGAACCTAAATTTGTACCCAATGAAGCTGTTTCTATTGCATTAGAGGATAATATTGAACTTAAAGTTAGAATGATAGACTGTGTTGGTTATATGATTCCTGGAGCTACCGGACATCTAGAAGGTGAAAATCCACGTATGGTAAATACACCTTGGTACGATCATCAAATTCCTTTTATTGAGGCAGCTGAAATTGGAACTAAAAAAGTCATTAATGAACATTCGACTATAGGCATTGTAGTAACCACAGATGGATCGATTACAGATATTGAAAGGGAAAGTTATATTGAAGCAGAAGAAAGAGTGGTAAATGAATTAAAAGAACTCAAAAAACCTTTTGTAATGTTACTGAATACCACTCGCCCTTATGATAACAAAACAATAGAATTAAAAGAAGAATTAAGCGAAAAGTATAAAATACCTGTTTTAGCCGTAAATTGTGCACAATTAAAAGTAGAAGATATTAATCAAATGATGGAAAATGTTTTATATGAATTTCCAATTCAAGAAATCAATATTAATACACCTAGTTGGCTAGAAACATTAGAAAATGATCATTGGTTAAAAAATCAATTTATTATTGCAGTAAAAGAAGTAGTAAAACCTATATATAAATTACGCGAAGTAAAAGAAAATCTTTTAGAATTAGAAAAGAATGAATTTGTACAAAAAATTCATTTTGAAAGAATGAATTTAGGCGAAGGTATTATTAAAATGTCTGTTGCATTAGAGGAAAAATGGTTTTATCAAATATTAAGCGAAACTACGGATATAGAAATTAAAGGTGAATACCAATTAATATCGTTAATGAAAAAACTAGCAAATATAAAAAAAGAATATGATAAAGTAGCCTATGCATTACAAGAAGTTCGACAAAAAGGATATGGTATAGTTACACCTGTTCTTGAAGAATTAAGTTTAGAAGAGCCTGAAATTGTAAAACAAGGGAATAGATTTGGTGTTAAATTACGCGCAAGTGCTCCAAGTATTCACTTAATAAGAGCAGATATTCAAACAGAAGTTTCACCCATTGTAGGAACAGAAAAACAAAGTGAAGAATTAGTAAATTATTTAATGAGTGAATTTGAGACAGATCCAAAAAAAATTTGGGAATCTAATATTTTTGGTAAATCTCTTCACGAACTTGTAAATGAAGGTTTACAAAATAAATTATACCGCATGCCAGAAGATGCACAAATGAAATTACAAGAAACATTACAAAAAATAATCAATGAAGGTAATGGTGGTTTAATTTGTATTATTTTATAAAAATAATATGTAAGGCATCTCGATTATAGAGATGCTTTTATATTTTAAAATTGTAAAATACTTAAGGTATTTATTAGTATTAAAATAAAATGATATATTTTTATATTTTAAAGATCCTTGTATATCCATTAAAAACATTGTATGATAGTAAGAAGATTAAAAATATATGAGGTGTCTTTATAATGGAGCCAAGTGCAAGAAAAAAACAAAAAAGAAAATTTAAAAAATCAAACAATCGTATTTATATTGGTTTTTTTGTTTTTATATCTTTATTATTTTACCTTTTAGGTTCTATTTGGACATTAGCAAAAAAACCTATTGTTCCTGTAGAAATTGCAAATAAGGGAATCATTGAAAAAAAATGTTCTACAGAAGGATTAATTATAAGAAACGAATATGTTCTTCCTAGTCCAACTAGTGGTATTATAAAATATTTTTATACAGAAGGAGAAAAAGTAAGTAAAAATAGTCTTGTAGGTGCTACACAAGATGAAGAATTTTTTAATATTATAAAACAACAATTAGAACAAATTGAAAAAAATATACAAAAAATACAGGAAGAACGAAGAGATATTACATGGTTTCAAAAAGATATTCAACAATTAAACCATAAAATTATAACTATTCTTTCTGAGCAAAATCAATGGTTGAAAGAAAAAGGTGATTTTTATGCAGTATATTCTGTAAAAGATCAGATCCAACACTATATTGATCAAAGAAATCAATTATTTATTTTAGAACCTAAAGGACGTTTAAAGGATTTAGTAACTGAAAAAATGAATTATGAAAATCAACTACAAAAAAATAGTCATGTAATATCTACTCCTATTAGTGGTTTAGTTTCTTTTCAAATTGATGGTTTTGAAAACCTTACTATTGACAATATTGCACTGGAACATTTTGATAATAAAATAGATTCCTTACAATTAGATAACGAAACAGATCAAAATATCTCTAATATCAAAATAGTAGAAGATACTTCTTGGTATATTGCAGCTTTATTTCCTAAAGAAACTATACAAGATTGGGAAGTTGGAAAACAAATCTCCTTGTTTTTCCCTCAAAAAAATTATTTGGAAATTCCTTTTATTATTGATACAATAAAACAAGTAGAGGAAAAAATTATTGTTATTTTTCGAGCGCATGAATATATGCACTTGTTCTTAAATGAACGTTTGATTGATGTAGAAGTATCTTTAGAACATTACGAAGGATTAAAAGTTTCTAATAGTGCTATTGTGGAAAAAAGTTTTTTAAAAATTCCTAGACAATGTTTAATTCAAAGCAATAAAGAACAAGGAGTTATTCGTATCATAGAAGATGAATCTATATTTCTACCTATTACTATATCATATGAAGATGAACAATATGTCTATATACCTACTAACAATGAATTACGACAATATGATATAATTATAATACAAAAGGGTGAACAACAAGAAAAATATACTATTGATCAAGTAGATACATCGTATGGTGTATATATAGCGAATCAAGGTTTTGCAAAGTTTAAAAAAATAAAGATATTAGGTAAAAATCAAGATTACACTATTATTGATGATGGAACTTCTTATGGTGTGCAAATGTATGATCGTATTATATTAGATGCGAATCAAGTGAAAGAAGGACAATTTTTACATAAATCATTATAGTAGAAGGTGATATAAGTGGATCAATTAGAAAAGAATATTGCAATTATTCAAGAAAATATAAAAAAGGCTGCAAAAAAGTCGGGTAGAACAATAAAAGATATTAATATTGTAGGAGTAACTAAAACAGTTCCCGTTGAGCGTATTAAACAATCAGTACAATATGGTATTATAGATATAGGTGAAAACAAAGCACAAGAATTAATGGCAAAATATGATGAATGTAAAGAATTAGTGAATTGGCATTTTATTGGACATCTTCAACGCAACAAAGTAAAATATATTATTGATAAAGTAAAACTAATACATTCTGTTGATAGCTACCGATTAGCTAAACAAATTAATAAAGAGGCCTATAAACATTCAAAAATTATGGATATTTTATTACAGGTAAATATTGCTCAAGAAAAAAGCAAATATGGTATGAGTGAAGAAGAATTATATAATTCTCTTTCGTTATATGCCCAATTACCTTATGTACGCATAAAAGGATTGATGGCTATTCCACCTCATTCGGATAATCCAGAATGTAACAGGAAATATTTTCGTAAAATGAATCAATTGTTTATTGACATAAAACAAAAAAACATTGATAATATACATATGGAATTTCTTTCTATGGGAATGACTAATGATTATTCAATAGCCATTGAAGAAGGAGCAACAATGGTTCGTATTGGTTCTGGTATATATGGAAAACGTACCTATAATATTAAGGAGGGAAAGTAATTGGCCAAGCTGTTTGATAAAGTAATGAATGCTATGGGACTAGGGGATTTAGAAGAATATGAAGAGGAATTTGAGGAGGAAACAGTTGAGCCTGAAATTTCTCCTATTCGAACGGTTCGCCGTAATAACTCAAAAATTGTTAATATCCATACTAATGTTCAAATGGAGGTAATTGTAACAAATCCGGAATCATATGAAGAGGCACAAGAAGTTTGTGATCATATTCGTGCTAAAAAACCTGTTGTTATTAATTTAGAAAATCTAGATCATGAAATAGCTCAAAGAATTATGGATTTTGCAAGTGGTGCCTGCTATGTATTAGATGGTAATATTCAAAGAATAACCCATAATATTTTTATTATTGCACCTGAAAATGTAGATATTTCTAGTGATATTAGAGAAGAATTACAAACAAAAGGAATTATTTTGCCTTGGATGCATGATGTAAAATAATAATGGAGGCATAGAATGAATACTATTTTACTACAATCAATTGATTGGTTCTTTCAATTATTAAATATTTTAATTTTAATACGGGTGCTTTTATCATGGTTCCCTATATCACCTAATAATCCTTTAGTAGCACTATTATACAATTTAACAGAACCTATCCTAGGTCCTATTAGATACTTACTTGAAAAGTCTATTTTTGGCGGTAGAGGTATGATATTAGACTTTTCTCCTATTATTGCTATGTTTGTACTACAAGCAATAAGATCAATATTGATAATAATAGTTACTGGGTTGATTATATAGGAGGATTTATCTTGGATATAGAAAATATTTTAAAATCCTTTAAACAGCCTGAAGATAAGCTTTTTATTCAAAAAGTCTTAGATCAGGCTTATTTATGTTTGAAAAATCATATATATACTTTTACAGACTTTATTGATATGCATCAATATGGACAAGTAATGAAAATTATCAATCAATTACCTTCTGATTTATCATATCAATGTTTTGGTGGATATGATAATGCAGAAAGAAAAATGATAGGATTTTCTCCTTTTTATCTTTCTTTAGAAGTAAATGATTTTCCTATTCAAGCATTAGAATTTCAAAACCGCTCTGCAACACATTATAAAATGTCACATCGTGATTATTTAGGTGTAATAATTAAAACTGGTATTGATCGCAGCAAAATAGGAGATATATTAGTTAAAAATGATGGTGCTATTGTTTTCTTAAACCAAAGTATAAGTTCGTTTATTCAATTTAATGTTACTAAAGTTGGAAAATGCGCAGTACAATTAAAGCCTCTTGACTTAGATAAGATATCCATTCCAAAACCAAAAGTAAAAGAAATTCATGCTTCTGTTGCATCATTACGGGTTGATGCTTTACTGAGTTCAGGATTTTCTATTTCTCGAGGAAAAGCTGTGCAATTTATTAAAAGACAAAAAGTATTTAAAAATTGGATACTTGTAGAAAATCCAGCAGAAAATGTACAAATAAATGACATTCTTACTTTACGTGGTTTAGGACGAATTAAATTAGTTTACATAGGAAATAAAACAAGAAAAAATAGAATACATGTTACTATTTATCGTTATGTATAGGAGGTTTATACTATGTTAACTCCATTAGATATTGAATCTAAAGAATTTAAGCGTGCTCCTTTAGGGTATTCAATGAATGAAGTAGATCGATTTTTAGATGAAGTTATTCTTCAATATGAAAAATTATATCGAGAAAATATCGATTTAAAAGATAAAATGGTTGTATTAAATGAAAGAATTCAAAATTATAAAGCAATGGAACAAACATTAAAAAACACTTTATTATTAGCAGAAAAAACGTCAGAAGAACTAAAAAATTCTGCTTATCAAAAAAGTGAACATATTATAAAAGAGGCTGAATTAAAATCTTATGAATTAATTCAACAGGCACAAGATGAAGTTCTTGTTGTAGAACAACATATTGGGCAACTAAAAAAACAATATGAATCTACAAAAATCCAATTTAAACATTTTTTACAAACTCAATTAGATCTTCTTAATCAAGATAATACTTTTAAAATAAATCTTCTTGATGAAAATATAAAAGCAACTCATTCACAAAAGGAGTCATGATAATGGATAAAATATATGTGAATGGTCAACAAGCATCTTATCCTATTTATTTTGCAAAAGACTTTAGTTTTCTTTTAGACATCTTAGAAAAAACAGGATTTTTTAATCAAAAAATATGTATTGTTACAGATAAAAATGTAGATCATTACTATGGAAATCAATTATTATCATTATTACAAACAAAATATAATGTAGTCTATAAATATGTATTTGCTCCTGGTGAAGAGAATAAAAATTTGAAAACTATTTATAATATGTATGATTTTTTCTTAAAAAAGCAATTGGATCGACAATCATTAATTATCGCTCTAGGTGGTGGAGTGGTTGGAGATATGGCTGGTTATGCAGCTGCTACCTTTATGCGTGGTATTTCTTTTATACAAATTCCTACATCTCTTTTATCACAAGTAGATAGTAGTGTAGGCGGAAAAGTAGGAGTTGATTTTCAAAAGCACAAAAATATTATTGGTTCTTTTTATCAACCTTCTTTTGTCTATATTAATATTTCAACTTTACAAACTTTACCTAACCGTGAATTACATGCTGGAATGGCAGAAGTGATTAAACATGGTTTAATTTTAGATCCTCGATATTATGAATATGTAAAACTACATACAAAGGATATTTTACAACTTCATTTAGATACTTTAACAAAAATAGTTCGTCGTTCTTGTGAATTAAAAACTTTTATTGTGAATCAGGATGAAAAGGAAACAGGAATACGGGAAATTTTAAATTTTGGTCATACTTTTGGTCATGCCATTGAAACTTTACTGAATTTTAAATTACTTCATGGTGAATGTATATCTATAGGTATACTAGGTGCTGCTTACTTATCGTATCAATTAGGAAATATATCTATCCAAAATGTTCATGATATTAAAGAAACATTGCTTTCTTATTCATTGCCAATTTATATTAATAGTATGAATAAAGATCAATTATATCAACAACTTTTTTTAGATAAAAAGGTCAAACAAAGTCAGTTGCATTTTGTTTTATTATCAGAAATAGGGAAATCTTTTTCCACTCCTGATGTATCAAAATCAGCAATTTATTCGGCAATAAATTATATATGTAAAACAAATTAATCATTATATATTTTCATATTTTGCCTATAAACTATTGTCATGTTTCTATAATTTTTACATATCCTAAGAATATTATTATTTTTAGGAGGAGTACTATGCAACAAAAACAGTTAAAATATTTAACTAAACTATTGCTAAAACAAAAAAAAGAAATAGAAAAACAAGTTCAGGAATTTTCTACTACATGGATAAATGAACTTTCTTTATATGATAATCATCCTGCTGATATTGCATCTGAAACATATGAAATGGATAAAGAACGAACTCTTTACAACCATCAAAAACGTGTTTTAGAAAAAATAAGAGAAAGTATTAAACAAATTAATTGTGGAACCTATGGTATTTGTAAAGTCTGTAAACAAGAGATACCTTTTGAAAGATTAGAAATAATACCTTATACCAATCTATGTTTTTTTTGTGCAAAAGAAACTAAATTTAAAGGACCTATAGATATAAAAAGATATCCTAATAAACGTACTCTTACAAACCCTGATTTGGAATTTGTACAAAAATTACAATCGTATGGTTCCTCTGATAATATGCAGGATGTTATAGGCATGGAAGATTATGAAGACTTTTATGAACAATATGATTTACAACATGAAGAAGATCCTATTGAGAAAATTTCTAATGAGGATTATAAAAAACAATTATATGATTAATGTTTTAAATTTATAAAACAAAACTATGCTAATAGCATTAAAGGGAGAGAAATATGATAGGAGTATTTACAATCATTATTGTTTTTCTAGTGGCTATTGATCAAATTACAAAGTATCTAGCCCGTATTTATTTAAAACCTTTGGGAACAATCCCTTGTATACCTGATATTTTTCATTTGACTTTTGTGGAAAACCGTGGAGCTGCATTTGGAATACTACAAAATAAAACTTGGTTTTTTATTATTATAACTATATTTATTTTAATGGGTATGATTTATTATTATAATATGTTACCTTCTACACCAAAATATAAATGGATTCGTATATCTTTTATTTTAATTATTGCAGGAGCTATTGGTAATTTAATTGATAGGATAAAACAAGGATATGTAATTGATTTTTTTGACTTTCGTCTTATTCAATTTCCTGTATTCAATGTAGCAGATTGTTATGTTGTTGTTGGAACCTTTTTATTGGCTTACTTATTATTATTTGTAATAGAAGAAATACCTATGGAAAAGGAATAAAATAATATGAATATATATACTTTTACTGTTTCTGATCAATATATAAATATACGTTTAGATCTTTTTTTATCTCAGCAACTACCTCAATACTCGAGATCCTTTTTACAAAAATTGATTACTGATAAAAATATCTTGGTTAATGATAAAAAAACTAAAAGTAATTATAAATTACGTATAAATGATTTTGTGAAAGTAACTATACCTTGCCCACAAAAGCTTATACTTAAAAGTGAAAATATTGATTTAAATATTATTTATGAAGATAACGATATTATTATTATCAATAAACCTCAAAATATGGTTGTACATCCATCTAAAGGTCATTCTGTTGGTACTTTAGTAAATGGATTATTATATCATTATGGTAATAATCTTTCAACATGGAATGAGGATCCTTTGCGACCGGGTATTGTACATCGCATTGATAAAAATACTTCAGGAATACTTGTTGTTGCTAAAAATAATATAGCACATCAAAAACTGATACAACAAATTCAAAATCACACCATGACACGTATTTATCATACTATTGTTCTTCACAATATTAAAAATGACGAAGGAACGATTGATACATTAATAGATAGGCATCCCATTAATCGAAAAAAAAGAGCAGTAGTTTCAGCACAAGGTAGAAGGGCTATTACTCATTATAAAGTTCTAGAACGTTTTGGACAGTATACTTATGTACAGACTCGTTTAGAAACAGGACGAACTCATCAAATTCGTGTTCATATGGCTTATATAGGACATCCTATCTTAGGAGATGTGATATATGGCCCAGGATCCATGCACTTTAATTTACAGGGACAAGTGCTCCATGCTAAATCTTTAGGCTTTATACATCCTTCTACCAATCAATATATGGAATTTGAAACTCCATTACCTATTTATTTTCAGGAAGTCTTACAATGGTTACGAAAAACATCGAAATAAATCTAGACAAAGATTTCTTTTTATGATACAGTATTTACGGATTAATAAAATATAGTTCCTTTAAGTTAGTCCAGAGAGACTAGTAAGGAGAAAAATTACTTTGTATATGGGGATCTTTGGGTCTTTATGTATTAAAATATAAAACTTCTTACAGTCATGTAAGAAGTTTTTATTTTGTAAAGGAGAATAAAAATGGCAATAAAAAAAGAAATTATGGATGAAAAAGCAATTCAACGTGCATTAACTCGTATTTCTCATGAAATAATTGAAAAGAATAAAGGAGTTGAAAATGTAGTATTATTAGGAATAAAAACACGTGGAGTACCTTTGGCTTATCGAATTGCTAATAAAATTCAAGAAGTCGAAAATATAAACGTTCCTGTTGATATTTTAGACATTACTTTTTACAGAGATGACTTAGAAAAACGCTCATCTCAACCTATTGTACATAACAAATTGGCAGTAAATATTCAAGGTAAAACAATTGTATTAGTAGATGATGTTATTTTCACAGGAAGAACCTGTCGAGCTGCTTTAGATGCAGTAATGGATGCTGGACGGCCTGAATATATTCAACTTGCAGTATTAATTGATCGTGGACATCGTGAACTACCTTTACGTCCCGATTTTGTAGGTAAAAATGTACCTACTTCTAAAAAAGAAATAGTACATGTTTTATTACAAGAACATGATGGTGAAGATTGTGTTGTACTAGAAAAATCTTTATAAAATTTAAGGAGGATGTACAAATGACAAAAAATAATCAAATCATAAATAATAATAATATAATAATTTCTCCAGCAAAAAAAATAATATTGGGTCTGCAACATGTATTAGCAATGTTTGGTGCCACAGTATTAGTACCTTTTTTAACAGGATTAGATCCATCTATATCTATTTTATGTGCAGGTATTGGAACTCTTATTTTTCATTTGTGTACAAAAGGAAAAGTTCCCGTGTTTTTAGGTTCAAGTTTTGCTTTTATTGGAGCTATTGCTTTAACTTTATCTCAACATGGAATTGGCGTTGTTAAAGGTGGAATTATTGCAGCAGGACTTATTTATGTTATTATGTCTTATATTATTAAAAAATTTGGAGTAAATACTGTTCATTCATTTTTTCCGCCCATTGTAACAGGACCTATTGTAATGGTTATCGGACTACGTTTGAGTCCAACTGCTTTACAAATGAGTGGTTATTTTTATGATACTAAAGCTCAAGTAAGTGAAATAAACCCTAAATATTTATTAATTGCAGGTATTGTTGTTATCACAATGATCCTTGTATCTATTTTTGCTAAAGGTTTTTTTAAATTAGTTCCCATTTTAATTTCTGTTTTAGTAGGTTATTTTGTTTCTATTTTATTCGGATTAGTTGAATTTGAACCTATCAAAGAAGCGGCATGGTTTGGTTTTTCTCCTATTGCATGGGAACATATAAAAACTTTTCCCGTTTTCAATCTAACAGGAATTTTAGCGATCGCTCCAATTGCCCTAGTTGTATTTATTGAACATATAGGTGACATTACAACAAATGGAGCTGTTGTTGGAAAAGACTTTTTCATTGATCCTGGTATTCATCGTACTATGCTAGGAGATGGATTGGCAACGATTGTAGCCGGATTCTTAGGTGGCCCTGCCAATACAACTTATAGTGAAAATACAGGAGTTCTTGCTGTTACAAAAGTATATGACCCTAGTATTTTACGAATTGCTGCTATTTTTGCTATTATATTAAGTTTTATTGGAAAATTTGGAGCCATTATTCGTTCTATTCCTAATCCTGTTATGGGGGGAATTAGTATTATTTTATTTGGTATGATTGCCAGTGTTGGTGTTCGAACCTTAATAGAATCAAAATTAGAATTTAGTTATAGCAGAAATCTTATTATTTCATCACTTATTTTGGTATTAGGTATAGCAATTCAAGAAGTTCCTATTGTTGAAGGAATTAGTATTTCTGGTTTGGCTATTGCAGCCCTTGTTGGAGTTATATTAAATAAAATTTTACCTGAAAATATTTAATATAATTATATGATCACTCCTTTTGTAATAGAAAAGATTTCACAATTTATAATTTGTGGACATACACTATATTACAAGTATAATTAGTTTCTATTATTTAGGAGGGATTAAATAATGTTAGAATACAATACACAATTATCTAAAGCTATTGCGTACATTCGTGGTGGCCCATTAGCACCTCAACTTCAGGGAATTATTGTTTTTAGAGATGTTCCTAATGGAGTAGAAATATATGTACACATACAGGGTTTACCAGCGTATCAACCTAGTCAATCTGGAAAGTCACCGATTGGACCTCATGGTTTTCATATTCATGAATTTGGGAATTGTAATATAGGTGATGTAGAAGAACCTTTTTTATCAGCGGGGGGACATTGGAATCCTGATCATCAACCCCATGGTAATCATGCTGGTGATTTTCCAGTATTATTTTCTAATCATGGCACTGCAAAAATGTCATTTTTCACCAATCGGTTTACTGTTAATGATATTATTGGGAAAAGTATTATTATCCATGAGTCACCAGATGATTATCGCACACAACCTGCAGGTAATTCAGGTAAAAGATTGGCTTGTGGCATTATACAACAACTATAATATAAAAAACTCTCCTAGATTTCTAAGAGAGTTTTTTATATTATTTCTTAAATGCCCTTTTCTTTCTTTCTATTTTTTGTTACACTTAATTACGAAGTGGAAATGGAGGAATGAAAATGAACTATAAAAATAAAGTAATACTTGTGACAGGTGGTGGGCAAGGGATTGGAGCATGTATTGCAAAATCCTATGCTCAAAAAGGTGCATTTGTGATTATCTGCGATGTAGATGAAGAAGCAGGAAAAGAAACAGAAGCCTATATATTAGACCAAAATCAATCGTGTTTATTTATTCATGTCGATTTAAGTAAGCCTAAGAGCATTGAAAAAATGATGGAAACGATCTCTAATCGTTTTGAAAGAATTGATATTCTTATTAATAACGCAGCTATTTCTTGTGGTGGTACTTTATGTAGTAGGCCGATTGAAGAGTGGAATCATGTTATTGCAGTAAATTTAACAGGCCCTTACTTAGTAACCAAATCAATAATTCCTTTTATGTATAATGAAGGCGGAAATATTATTAATATTATATCTACTCGTGCACTAATGTCTGAACCACATACGGAACCCTATTCCGCATCTAAAGGAGGATTATTAGCACTTACGCATTCTTTAGCAGCTAGTTTAGGACCCAAAATACGAGTTAATGCAATTAGTCCAGGTTGGATTGATGTATCGCAATGGAAAAAACAAAAAGATAGAAAGTTTATTCATTTATCAGAAAATGATCATGCACAACATTTAGTAGGAAGAGTAGGAGTTCCAGAAGATATTGCTCATGCTTGCCTTTTCCTTACATCAGAAGAAGCTAGCTTTATTACAGGTACTAATTTGATTATTGATGGTGGTATGACCATTAAGATGATTTATGAATAAGGAGTTTTTAAAATGGCAATGATAAAACGAAATCCTCAATATTTAAAAGAACAGAAAAAAAAATATATTTTTTATACATTCATTTTATTAGTATTAATGTTATCTAACTATGTTTTTGGTTTATGGTTAACCAAAACTTCAAAAAATATATTTACAATAGTTTCAGTATTTTTTATTTTAGGTGTGGCACAAATGAGTGCTCGACTTGTTGTTTATCTTCCTTATAAAGATCCTCAAAAAGATTGGTTAGATCAATTTAAAGATTTACCTGAATCCTATATTTTATGGAATAGTGCATTGATTACCAATGGACAAAAAAATGCATATTTTGATAGTTTACTTATAAGTAATTCAAAAATATACTGTCTCAAACAAATAATGCCTTCTAAAAGTGAACAGTTGGAAACTATTATAATTTCCATTTTTGAAAAAAGAGGACTGGAAGATTCTTTAGAATTTATTTATGGAAATCAAAAAGTAAGTTCTCTAATTTCTCAACTAAAAAAGAAACAATGTACAAATATATCTCAGCAAAAAGAATTTATACGAATTATTCGTATGTATTCTTTATAAATATATAATTTTTTAGTATATAAATAGTTATTAATAATTAAAACAAAGGGAGAGTCTATGAAAGAATTAATCATTCAGACTAATGATAAAGATCAACGATTAGATAAGTTTTTAATGAAATATATGCATTTAGCTCCAAAAAGTTTTATTTACAAAATGCTTAGGAAAAAAAGAATTAAATATAATAATAAAAAAGCTATAGGAAATGAAATAATAAATGCAGGAGATAAAATACAATTTTATCTCCATGAAGAAACGATAAAAAAATTTCAAGAAAATGTAGCCTCCAAAATTTACCCAATGAACCTAACATTTAAAGTTATTTACGAAGATGAAAATATTTTAATTTGTGATAAACCTGTTGGTTTGTTAGTTCATCCAGATCAAGTGAATCAAAAAAACACATTATTAAATCAAGTTTTATATTATTTATATAAAAATTCTGAATATAATCCAGAACAAGAACAAGGTTTTATTCCAGGATTATGTAACCGCTTAGATAGAAATACAAGTGGTTTAGTTATCGTGGGAAAAAATTTAAGTACCCTACAAGAAATTAATAAATTATTTAAATATCAAAAAATAGATCGCTATTATATGACAGTAGTTAAAGGGAAAATTATAAAAAAAGGAGAATTAGTAGATTATTATTCTAAAGATTATAATCAAAATAAAGGAAAACTGCATAAGAATCCTATCAAACAAAGTAAATTAATGAAAACATTTTATTCTCCAATTAAATGTGGATCTCAGAATACGTTGTTAGAAGTCAAGCTTATTACGGGACGTACTCATCAAATTCGGTTACATTTATCTTCTATAGGACATCCTATCGCAGGAGATCCAAAATATGGAGATCTAAAATGGAATCAACAATTATATATGCAGTATAAAATAAATCATCAATTATTACATGCATATAAAATAAAATTTTCAATGATGTCTAATCATTTACAATATTTAAATGGAAAAGAATTTATTTCTTATCCACCAAAAATATTTTATCAAATAATGGAGTAAGGAATTATTTGTATTTAAATTTTAATTTATCATGAAGAAAAAGAATCTGGATATTTTTTAACCTGTATAAAATGTTGAATTTCTTTAGCAGTAAAACCGGCTTTTTTTAAGCAATGACTACATAAGTCTATATGATTAGATAATAAATAATAGTGTGCTGCTATTTCCCACTTTTCTATTAGCTCTAAAAATTGTGCAGCTTTATAAGGATTTTCTATTTTTTTTATCCACTTTAAAGCTAGTTCTATTTTTTCTTGATTTATAAAATAAATTACTGCTTTTTCAAAAAGCTGATATTTATCGTATAATTCTTCTAGTTTATTTATATTTTTTTGTTTCTCAAGATAATTGATAAAAATATGAGCCTGTTCATCTGTTTTAATCATTTTTTCAGCTGTTTCTACCATATGATGTTGAAGCAAAAGATGTATTGCTTCTTCGATTTTTTGTTCATGAACTAATAATTTAGTAGCTTCTTCGATATATCCTAATTCTTGATATAGGTGGATAGCTTTAGGAATATGAATATTTTCTAAATATTGAGCGGCTTGTAATAAATAACCTTCTTCTAATGCTTTATGAGCTAAATGCTCATAAATTCTTTGTACAATAATATCATTTTCTAAAATTTTTGCAGCGCTTATAGCTTTTTCCCAAATTTGCATACGAATATAAAGTTTTAAAGCTTGTTCATAATTTTCTTTATCAAAAAAAGTATCTGCTTGTTTTTCAATAAATCGATATCCTCTTTTACGTTTTTCAGGATTATCTAATCGATCTATACAATCTAAAGCACGAAAGTGTTGTTCTAAATCCATATAACATTCTGCTGCTTTATCCCATAAATTTAATTTTTTATATAAAGAAGCAGCTTTTATTTTATCAAAATAAGAATACATATGAGCAGCTTTATTTAATAAGCCCTGTTTTTCACAAAAAGGAGCACCAAGCTCATATAACTCATACAATTCTACTGTATGAAGAGCTTTTTCACATTCTTTATTTTTAATATAGTAATAAAATACACTTTCATAATCTTTTAATATCTTACTTATTTCAATTACTTTAGACCAATTTTCTAATTGAATGTATTTTTTTCGTGCTATTCTATAATAACCTTTGCGTTCTAAAAAAAGAGCTTGCTCTTTTATGGGTAAAGAAAAGTACTGTACTTCTTTTTTTATCCATTTTTCGCATTTTTCAAACATATTCATGAAAAGATCCATCATTTTACATCACCTAATTTAAGTATAATCGTTCCCCTTTATAAAATCAATAAACAAAAATAGATTAATTTTCTTATATCTTGTATAATAGAAAATTATATATGTGTTATTATTTTAAAAGAGACCTCTTTAGTTATAAGATAAAAAATTGCAAAAAAGTGAGGCGATCTTTATGGGTTATTGGAATACAAGAGGACTACGTGGTAGTACATTAGAAGAATTAATTAATCTAACAAATGAATTATATTATTCAAAAAAATTAGCTCTTGTTCAAAAAATACCTACACCAATTAAGCCAATTAAAATCAATAAAGAAAATCGTACTATTACACTTGCTTATTTTGAACAAAAAAGTACGGTAGATTATATAGGAGTAGTACAGGGAATTCCTATCTGCTTTGATGCTAAGGAAACAAGTCAAAAATATTTGCCACTTCAAAATATTCATGATCATCAAATACAGTTTATGTCTTGTTTTGAAGAACAAGAAGGAGTTGCTTTTTTACTTGTTTATTTTTCTTATTATAATAAATATTTTTTTCTTCCTTTTTCCATATTAAAAAATTGGTGGAATCAGGCACAAAATGGTGGAAGAAAATCTATTCCTTATAGAGTTTTTCCTGAAAAATTTTGTATTGAAAATAAAAATGGAGCTTATGTTCATTATTTAGAAGCTTTAAATACATATTTACTATCTAAAACTAGAAATAGATAGTATAAAAATGCAAATAATGTATAAAACAAATAAAAAATGTTGATACTCCTAGATGGTAAAAGGAGTGTTTCTATGAAAAAAAAGTATTGGTCTATTATTTATGGAAGTATTATTATCATATTTTTTATTTGTTGTTTTATAAATCAATCTCATTCTAGTGTCTCTACTAATCCACATGATAAACAAACTATATCTTCAGAACAATTTTTAATAGAAATTCCTTATCAATTATGGATAGAAGAAAATAATTATTGTTTGAATCTTTATGAACCAATAGAAGGATGTTACATAGGCGCTTATATTTTAGCTAATAAGTATGTTGATTTTGATATTCAAGAATTTGAAAAGAAAGTTCAAAAACCCCATAGTACTTATATGTATAATCTTAAATTAGGAGAACCTTTTCCTTTGGACTGGGTCTTAGATTGTACCAGTCAAATGAAAGTACCACATATTATTATTCATCCTCCTTCTCATTTATTTCCTTATCAAGAACATTTATTAGAACAAACATCTAAGGAATTTGGAGAATTTTTTATCCCTATGTTTGTACAATTATATCCTAATTTTACAGATTATATGGGTAGTCCTAGTGAATACAAAAATTTTTTTCAAACAGCTTCTCGTATTTTTAAAAAAAATGCTCCCAATGTTAGTATAGTTTG
This sequence comes from Candidatus Epulonipiscium sp., assembly GCA_012524135.1. Lineage (GTDB taxonomy): Bacteria > Bacillota > Clostridia > Lachnospirales > JAAYNZ01 > JAAYNZ01. The sequence continues at coordinate 48,837 of JAAYSE010000081.1, forward strand.
GAGTTTACCTGTTGAAAACCTTTATCATAGTTTTTTATATGATCCTGGTGACGTATCTATGGACTGGATTGGGATTCATGTGAATATTTCTACTAAAGAACAAGAAAAAAATAATAATAAAGATATTTTACAATCTATATATGATTTTTATATTACTTATCAACATAGAAAACCTTTAATGATTTCTCAATTAGAAATTGCTCACTATTCAACTAAAAATCATAGTTACTATATTAATGAGACCAAAACAATATTGAAAGAAATTTATGATAAAATTAAAACTATGTATCCAAGAATTAAAGCTATTCAGTATATGAATACTTATCAAAAAGAAATAAATTCCTTAAATCATACCTATGAAAACTTTAGTATAACAGAACAACCTGAAATATTAGATACGTATAAAAATCTGATTGCTTCTTCTCATTATTTAGAAAATATAGATGTACAATCTAATGGAGAAGTTTACCCTCAATGGATTTTACTTGATACTCCTATATATTATTTGAATGAGAAACTTTATGTATCAGATTATTTTTTTGCTCAACCCTATATACAAACAAAGTTTAATAATTTAGTAAAAAAACCTATCATTATAAAAAATCAAAAATTATATTCACTAGAAAGTATTTGTAAGGATATTGGATATAAACTAAAAATGAATCAAAGAAAAAACTGTATTTATTTAACATTCGATAGGAGTTAGACAAAATGTTATATGTTTATGATGAACAATGGCCTTGGGAATTAATACAATGGTATTTAAAAAACAAACGTGATTTACCTTGGAGAAATAAAAAAGATCCGTATAGTATTTGGATTTCAGAAATTATGTTACAACAAACTATTGGAAAATGAAAGTGTATATTTGTGAATTATTATCACAAGATATTTTAGAAACAATGCAATGGGTTTCTTTTAAAATGATAAATAATCTAACCATTCCTACCGCATATCAAAATATTAAAAAAAATATTTTTAATAATTCATATTATCAACAAAAATAATATTCTGATTTAACTCATTACTTGTTATAGTAATATTTTTTAAGACCAGATAGATTGAATCAATATTGATTGAATCTATCTGGTCTTATTTTAAAGTTAACAAAATGTTTAAAAAAAGTTGACAAATAGGTTAATTCCTATTATAATAATTTAATAGGTTATTACTCTACTTTGTTAAAGTAGGAAAGCGAAGGTGAATTAAATGAACGAAAAACAGCTTCATACTCCAGAAGGTGTACGAGATATATTATTTATGGAATGTCATCAGAAAAATAGTATAGAACAAAAAATTCAAGCTATTTTTCATCATCACGGATTTTGGCAGATAGAAACACCAACTTTTGAATATTTTGAAGTATTTTCAAATGGAAAAAATAATATGGATTCAAAACAAGTATATAAATTTTTTAATCGAGAAGGTAATATTCTTGCTCTACGTCCAGATATGACTCCTCCTATTGCTAGAATTAGTACAACAAGTTATAAAGAAACAATAAAACCGTTACGTCTTTGTTATTTAGGAAATGTTTTTCGCTATAATGAAACTTATCAAGGTAAAATGCATGAATTTACTCAAGCTGGCGTTGAAATTATTGGAATTGACTCTATGGAAGTAGATGCAGAAGTATTAGCCCTAAGTGTTCAAAGTTTAATAGCTTCTGGACTCAATGAATTTCAAATTAATATAGGTAATGTAGATTTTTTCAAAGGAATAGTATTGGAAGCAGGTTTTGATGAAAAAACAGGTAAAAAAATTCGTAAATTTATTGATACAAAAGATTATATAGGAATAGAGGAAATTATTACTAGACATCCCTTATCACCTACTCTAAAGCAATTATTTTTAGAACTTCCTCAATTATTTGGAAATATTGATATATTAACTAAAGCGAAAACTATGATACAACATCCTAAAGCAATCCAGGCTTTAGAAAAACTACAAAATCTATATCATATTTTATGTGATTATGAAATAGAGGATTATATTTCATTTGATCTAGGTATGGTAAGTGGGCTTGAATATTATACAGATATTTTCTTTCGTGGCTATACATCTGGAAGTGGATCACCTATTTTATATGGTGGGCGTTATGATGGATTATTAGAAAAATACGGGTCTTCACAACCAGCCGTAGGATTTGCCTTGATAACCAATCAATTGTTACATGTATTAAAACAAAAACAAATTAAGATTCCGATCAAAACAGCAGATACTTTATTAGTTTATTCAGAAATAGGACGTAAAAAAGCAATAAAGATAGGTAATGTTTTGCGTAATCAAGGTTTATTTGTAGAAAATAGCTTACTAGGAGATAATATTGAAAAAAATATACAGTATGCGAAATGCAAAAGTATTAATGGAATTATATATTTTAAAGATGAAAATGATATACAACTAATGAATCTAAAAACAGGACATATTTCTTACACTACTATATCAGATCTAATACATAATATAGGATAGAAAGGATGATTAAACTGTATGGAATATTTAACCTTTGCTTTAACAAAAGGACGTTTAGTAGAACCAACGATGCAATTATTAGAAAATGCAGGATTTACATGTAGTGAAATGAAGATAAAATCCAGAAAGTTGATTTTTATTAATGAAAAACAAAAATTAAAATTTTTTCTTGCTAAAGCTAGTGATGTCCCTACATATGTAGAATATGGCGTTGCAGATATAGGAGTAGTAGGGAAAGATATTTTATTGGAAAAGAAGCGTAATCTTTACGAACTTCTAAATTTAAAATTAGGCATCTGTAAAATGGCTATAGCTGGACCTATTTCTATGAAAGAAAAACTAAATCAAGGTTTTCCTTTAAGAGTAGCTACAAAATATCCTAATATTGCTACAGATTACTTTTATCATAAAAGGAAACAAAATGTTGAAATCATCAAACTAAATGGTTCTGTAGAACTAGCTCCTATTGTTGGGTTATCTGATGTAATTGTAGATATTGTAGAAACTGGAAAAACATTAGAAGAAAATGGTTTGGTTGTTTTAGATGAAATTATACCTATTTCTGCACGAATGGTTATTAACCGTGTAAGTATGAAAATGGAACATGAACGTATCCAAGACCTTATAGATAAAGTTCGTCAACAATTATAAGGAGGTTATAAAATGATACCAATTATAAAATATAATGATATGACTGCAAATGAAATTTTACAAAAATTTTTGGCTCGTTCTCAATTAGATTTGCAAAAAGAACAAGATCTCGTATTTAAAATTATACAAGATATTCAAACAAAAAAAGATCAAGCATTGTTTGAGTATACTAAACAATTTGATGGCGTTTCTTTAAATTCATCTACAGTTAGAGTAACAGAAAAAGAAATTCAAAATGCTTACAAAAGAGTAGATCCGCAATATATTACAATTCTTCAAAAATCGATTCAAAGAATTCGAAGTTATCATCAAAAACAAAAGCAACTTAGTTGGTTTATAGAAGAAGAATATGGGGCAATGTTGGGACAAAAAATTATTCCTTTAAAAAACGTTGGTGTATATGTTCCTGGAGGAAAAGCTGCTTATCCCTCTTCTGTTTTAATGAATGTTATTCCAGCTAAAGTAGCAGGAGTAGAAAGAATTGTTATGGTTACACCCGTTCAAGAGTTAAAAGGAATTCATCCAGCTACTATTGTAGCAGCTCATGAAGCTGGTATAAAAGAAATCTACAAAATAGGAGGAGCACAAGCTATTGCTTCCTTAGCATTTGGTACTGAAAGTATTCCTAAGGTAGATAAAATTGTAGGTCCTGGCAATATTTTTGTTGCTCTAGCTAAACGTGCAGTTTATGGTTATGTCAATATTGATTCTATTGCAGGTCCTAGTGAAATTCTTATTATAGCAGATCAATATGCTAACTCTAAATATATTGCGGCAGATTTGTTATCTCAAGCAGAACATGATGAACTAGCATGTGCTATTTTAATAACAGATAATTTAGAATTAGCTCAAAAAGTACAAATAGAAGTATCAAAACAAACACAATATTTATCTAGACAAAAAATTATAAAAAAATCTCTTCAAAATTTTGGCGGAATTATTATTGTAGAAAATCTTCAAGAGGCAGTTACTTTAAGTAATCAATTAGCTCCCGAACATTTAGAAATTTGTACTCAATCGCCTTTTGAACTTTTACCTTTTATTAAAAATGCGGGGGCTATCTTTTTAGGAGAATATTCCCCTGAGCCATTAGGAGATTATATGGCAGGTCCTAATCATGTTCTTCCTACTAATGGTACAGCAAAGTTTTTTTCTCCTCTTTCCATAGATGATTTTACAAAAAAATCTAGTATTATTTCATTTAATAAAAAATCATTACAACAATTACATGAAGATATTGAATACTTTGCTCGAGCAGAAGGGTTAACAGCTCATGAAAATGCAGTGAAAGTGAGGTTTCAAAATGATTAATAAATATATTCGAAAAGATCTTAAAGATTTTCAACCATATTATTCACCAACTGACCATTATAAAGTAAAACTAGATGCAAATGAAAACCCTTTTCCTTTACCTCAAAATCTTAAGCAAGAATTTATTAAATGGTTTCAAAGCGAAAATAACCTAAATCGTTATCCTGATACAAATAGTACAGAATTAAGAAAAGAGTTAGGTAAACATTGGAATATTAATAAAGACAATGTAATTTGTGGAGTAGGTTCTGATCAACTTATTGATTGTATGATGAAAGCTTTTTTAGAACCAAAGGATAAAGTACTCATTCCGAATCCTTCTTTTTCTATGTACACTTTAACAACTCAAATGAATCATGGAATTCCTGTGACAGTATCTTTAAAAAATAATTATGATTATGAAGTAGATGATATATTAACAGCATATTACAAATATAAACCTAAAATTATTATTTTATGTACTCCTAATAACCCTACTGGTAATGAACTTTCCATACAAAATATTGAACAAATTATTTCTCAAGTTTCTTGTCCTGTATTAGTAGATGAAGCTTATGGAGAATTTACAAATATAAGTATGATCCCATTTATTAAAAAATATTCGCATTTATTTATAATACGTACTTTTTCAAAAGCTTTTGGATTGGCTGGTATAAGACTTGGTTATGGTGTTGGTTCACAAGAAATCATAAATGCCATTTCTATTACAAAACCTCCTTTTAATATTAATATATTATCAGAAAAAATGGCTTTATTTGCATTAAAACAAATACCAACTTATGATAAACAAATTAGAATTTTACAAAATGAAAAAAAATGGCTTGAAGAACAATTAAAACTCATTGGATGCACCGTATATCCATCAAAAGCTAATTTTTTATTGGTACAAATAAAACATAAAGATCTTTATAAAAATCTTAAGGAAAGGAATATACTTGTTAGAAATTTTTCTACACATCCTCATTTATCCTATTGCATTCGTATTACAGTAGGCACGAGAGAAGAAAATACATTTCTAATAAAGGCTATAAAAGATATTATAAATTCAAAGAAAGGAAATCTTTATGAACAAGAGAAAAGCAAAGATTGAACGTAAAACAAAAGAAACAGATATTCAGTTAGAAATAATGATTGATGGAACAGGAAATAGTTGTATTCAAACAGGGATTGGTTTTTTTGATCATATGTTAAATCATTTGAGTAAACATGGTTTTATGGACATCTACCTGAATGCTCAAGGAGATCTAGAAGTAGATTCGCATCATACAATAGAAGATATAGGTATTGTTTTTGGACAAGCTCTTTCTAAAGCTTTAGGCAATAAGATCGGAATTAAACGATATGGTTCTTGTATTCTTCCTATGGAAGATGCATTAGTTTTATGTTCTATAGATATATCAGGTAGACCTTACTGTGCCATTGATGCTGTTTTTACTGTTCCTATGATTGGAACTATGCAAACAGAAATGATTGAAGAATTTTTCAGAGCTGTTTCTTTTTATGGTGGTATTAATCTTCATATTAAAGTATTAGCTGGTAAAAATAATCACCATATTGCTGAAGCTATGTTTAAAGCATTTGCTAAAGCATTAGATGAAGCTGCCCAAATAGATACTAGAATCAAGGGTGTATTATCTACTAAAGGAATATTAGAAACATAATAAAAAGGAGAATCGTGATATGCAAATTTATCCTGCAATTGATATAAAAGATGGTAAATGTGTGCGATTAAAACAAGGTCAATTTGATCAAGTTACGATTTATGATGAAGACCCTTTAAAAGTTGCTATACAATGGGTCAAAGCAGGAGCTTCTTATTTACATCTTGTAGATTTAGATGGTGCACTAAC
>JAAYSE010000082.1 GCA_012524135.1 Candidatus Epulonipiscium sp.
GAAAAAAAAGAAGAAGTACAAGAACCTATGTTAGATAAAAATAAGAAGGATAGAGAAAATAGTAACCAGAAATCGGAGGGAGAAGAAATGGTTGTAGATAATCCCAATGATATTTTAGTATGGGTTAATAAAGAACGTAATTTACCTAAAGATTATGTTCCAGAAGATTTAGTAGTTCCGAATGTACGATTTTCTTTTAGTGGAGAAAATGAAAAAAAATATTTGCGAAAAGAAGCAGCAGAGGCATTAGAACAATTATTTATTCAGGCAGAGGAAGATAACATTGATTTATTTGCTGTTTCAGGTTATCGTTCTTATGCAAGACAAGAAACGATATTTAATTGGAATGTACAACAAAAAGGATTAGAAGAAGCCAATAAAGTTAGTGCAAAACCAGGACAAAGTGAACATCAAACAGGGTTAGCCATGGATGTATCTTGTCCAGGTGTGGGATATGATTTAGTAGAGGAATTTGAAGATACCCAAGAAGGAGTTTGGCTTAAAGAGAATGCTCATCGATTTGGATTTATTATTCGTTATCCTAAAGATAAAGTAGAAATTACTAGATATCTTTACGAGCCTTGGCATATTCGTTATGTCGGGAAAGAAGTAGCAACTTTTATATACGAAGAACAAATTACTCTTGAAGAATATTTTGCATTACCATAATAATAAAAAACCAAGGGAATAAATTTTCCCTTGGTTTTTTAATGGGTATAGTTTATATATGAAATTCTTTATAAGGTTCCTTACTTTTATGAGATAATTTATGAATCATAGAATGACGAAGATTATATAGTTTTTCAGAAAGATCAACAGGCATTCTATGAGGTTTATGGAATCGTCGACATTCATCCCATAAGGTGGAAAGTTCTTGTTGACAATATGTGCGAATATCCATAGTATTAGGGGAATGATATACATTTTTCCCATTAATAAATATAGGAATTAATAGTTCACGTACTTCATAAGTATGAGGTTGTAAGGTCATTTGTTTCCATGTATTTTCAGGATCAAATAAGGTTAACGTTTGAGATGAATCTAAAGTTTCTTCTTCTAAAGCAATTAAATCAGCTTTAATTTTTCCTGTTTTTTTATCATAGATACGAAAGACTTTTTTAATTCCTGGGTTGGTGACTTTTACTGGATTATCTGAAATTTTCATTTTAGGAATAATACTGCCATCTTCATTAATATGAGCGGATAATTTATAAACTCCACCAAAAGATGGACAATCTTCAGAAGTAATAAGCCTTGTACCTACACCCCAAAGGGAAATAGAAGATCCTTGTCGTTTTAGTTCTTGAATAGAATATTCATCTAAGTCACCAGAAGCACTAATAATGACATCTGGGAAACCTGCTTGATCTAACATTTCTCTCGCTTTTTTTGATAAATAAGCAAGGTCACCACTATCTAAACGAATACCTAATAATTTTGAGTCGATTCCTTTTTCTTTCATTTCTTTAAATACTTTCATTGCATTTGGAATCCCTGAACGTAAAGTATCGTAGGTATCTACGAGTAAAATGCAATTGTCTGGAAATAACTTTGCATATTCTCTAAATGCAGTTAATTCATCCGGAAAACTCATCACCCAACTATGTGCATGAGTTCCCTTTACTGGTACATTAAACATTTGTCCAGTCAATAGATTAGAAGTACCAGTACATCCTCCGATTACAGCCGCTCTTGCACCATAAGTACCTGCATCGGGTCCTTGGGCTCTTCGAAGACCAAATTCCATTACTCCATCTTTTTGAGCTGCCCATGCTACACGACTTGCTTTCGTAGCAATTAAACTTTGATGGTTGATAATATTTAATAAAGTAGTTTCTAAAAACTGCGCTTCAATAATAGGAGCTTGAACACGAATTAAAGGTTCCATAGGAAAGACTACTGTTCCTTCTGGAATTGCATATAAATCCCCAGTAAATCGAAATTCAGATAAATATTCTAAAAAATCATCAGAAAATAATTGTAAGCTATCTAAATATGTAATTTCTTCTTCACCGAAATGAATATTTTGTATATATTCAATGGCTTGTTGAAGACCAGCTGTAACAGCATAGCTACTATTATAGGGATTTGTACGATAGAATAAATCAAAGACTACTTTTTGTTTTGCAATACCTGTTTTATAATATCCTTGCATCATCGTAAGTTGATATAAATCGGTCAGCAAGGTCCAATTAGGCGTTCGCATAAAATAGAGCACATCCTTTCTAGATCTTAAGGCTTAGATATCTATTATAATAATGAGTTGGATATATTATACCATAGATCTAATAAAACAAAAGAAAAATGAAAATTTTTTTGTGAATGAAAAGAAAATAAGATATAATATAAGTAGAAAACCAACAAGAGTAGAAGGTGATTTTTCGATGGAACAATGGAATCAAGCTTATTTTTTTGAAATGACTTCAATCATTATTATACAAATTATCTTAATTATATTTTTATTAATTAATATTATTCGAAGAAAACAAGCAGAAAAAGAAGCACTAAAAGCAAAAAACGATTTACAAGAAAGTTACCAAGAATTAGAAGCTACTCATGATCAATTAATTGCAGGAGAACAAGAACTTCATAGACAATTTATAGAACTCCAACAAAATAGAGAAGAGTTACGTATTAGTCAAGAACGTTATCTTTTAATTATTGAAGGATCTTATGATGGGATTTGGGACTGGGATTGTAATAAAAAAACGATATTTTTTTCTAATCGTGGACAGGAAATGTTAGGTTTTAATCCAAAAGAAAGATTATTTACCTATGAAGAAATTGTAAATAAAATATATCCAGAAGATCAGCCAAGAATGAAAGAGGCTTTAAAGCGACATTTAGAAGAAAAAACCCTTTATTTTGAATTAGAACAACGAATGGAGATTCAAGAAGGAAAATATCAATGGTTTAATATTCGTGGAAAAGCTATTTTAAATAAGAAAGGACGACCTCAGCGTTTAGCAGGATCAATTACGAATATACATGAACATAAGGAAGCAGATGCTCTTATTGAAAAAATGGCTTATTATGATATATTAACAGGATTGCCAAATAGAACTTTCTTTTCTATTCAATTAAAGAAAGAATTGGAGGCACGAGAGGAAAAGGGAGATATATTAAGCCTTTTTTTTATTGATGTAGATAATTTTAAATCGATCAATGATATTTTAGGTCATCGTTTTGGGGATGTTGTTTTACAACAAATTGGACAAGTACTTCAAACATTTACAAAAAAAGATCATTGTTTTCGATTAGGTGGTGATGAATTTGTTCTTATTTTACCTCATTTTCAATCAGAAGATGAAATTCATCAATTAGCAAAGGATATATTAGATGTTTTTATCGAACCTCTTTGTTTAAAGCAAAGGGATTTATTTATGAGTGTTAGTATTGGAATTGCTGTATCTCCCTATGATGGAACCAATGCAGAAACATTATTAAAAAATGCCGATATAGCTATGTATCATGCTAAACAAACAGGAAAAAATACATATAAAAGATATGATGAACAATTGCATCAACAAATTATGGAAAATATTAAAATGGAAAATGATTTACGAAAAGCCATAGAACAAGAGGAATTTGAATTATATTACCAACCTCAAATGGATGTACAATTAGGAAAAGGTTGTAGTGTAGAAGCGTTAATTCGTTGGAATCATCCGACTCAAGGTTTAATTTCTCCAGGAGAATTTATTGGATTAGCAGAAGAAACCGGTTTAATTATACCAATAGGACGATGGGTTTTTCAACAAGCTTGTAAACAAATGAAACAATGGAAACAAAAATCCTTGGGTATTCAATATATTGCTATTAATTTATCTCCTATACAATTTCAAGATCCACAGTTAATTACTATGATAGAAGAAACATTACAACACTATCAGATACAACCTTCAGATATTGAATTAGAAATTACAGAAACGATTGCTATGAAAAATATTAATTATACGATGAAAGTATTACAAAAGTTAGAAGGAATGGGATTTCATATTTCTTTGGATGATTTTGGCACTGGTTATTCTTCTATGAATTACTTAAGTAAACTTCCTATTACTACTGTAAAAATTGACCGTTCTTTTATGACTGCAAATATAAAAGAAGATGAAAGGCAACAATCGATTGTTCGAGCTGTCATTACTTTGGCTCATGCAAATGATTTACTGGTAGTAGCAGAGGGAGTAGAAACCAAAGAACAATTAGACTTTTTACAAAAGGAATCTTGTGATAAAGTACAAGGTTATTTCTACAGTCCTCCTTTACCTTTGCAGAAGATAGAAAACTTTATTAAAAAATACCCCTTTACAAATTAAAGCTTTCTTTATATAATACTGTATAGGTGTAAATCATTTTCTGATGATGTAATGAAAATATATTCATAAATACAGTAAACACAAAGAAAGGGCAAGTACATATTTTTAGAAAGTAAAGCGAGTTGGGGATGGTGGAAGCCCAATCTGATGTAAAAAATATGGAAGATCTCCCTAGAGTGGCAGACCGAAATAGAAGTAGGCTCTGACGGCAGTCCCCGTTATAGGAACCCATATGATTCGATATAGAGTCTGTATGGAGTAAGAGGATGCTATATATAGTATCAAATCAGGTGGTAACGCGGAAACTCTTTCGTCCTGTAATTAGGATGAGAGAGTTTTTTTAATAAAAAGGAGGTACAAACCGTGTATAAAAAAGTATCAACGGATTTAAATTTTGTTCAACGTGAAAAAGAAATATCACAATTTTGGGATAAGAACAAAATTTTTGAAAAAAGTATGGAACAAAGAAAAGGTGACCCTATTTTCACCTTCTATGAAGGTCCCCCAACAGCGAATGGAAAACCTCATATTGGTCATGTCCTTACTCGTGTAGTTAAAGACATTATTCCACGTTATAAAACAATGAAAGGCTATCGGGTATTACGAAAAGCGGGATGGGATACACATGGTCTTCCCGTAGAATTAGAAGTAGAAAAAGATTTGGGGATCAGTGGAAAACCTCAAATTGAGGAATACGGAGTGGAACCTTTTGTACAAAAATGTAAAGAAAGTGTATGGAAATATGAAAAAGAATGGAGAAAAATCACAGAACGAGTGGGTTATTGGGTAGATATGGACGATCCTTATGTAACCTATCATAATGAATACATTGAATCGGTATGGTGGGCTCTAAAGAAAATCTGGGATAAAGGTCTACTCTACAAAGGACATAAAGTAGTTCCTTATTGTCCACGATGTGGAACTTCTCTCTCTAGTCATGAAGTAGCACAAGGGTATAAAGATGTAAAAGAAACATCGGTATATGTTAAATTTGCTGTTCAAGGCGAAAAAAATACGTATTTATTAGCTTGGACTACGACCCCTTGGACATTACCTTCCAACGTAGCTTTGGTAGTCAATCCTAATGAAACCTACGTGAAAGTTCAATGTGATGGAGAATTTTATATTTTAGCAGAAGCTTTAGCATCAACAGTACTAGAAAAAGAATATACTGTAATTGAGAAGATGATAGGAACCGATTTAGTAGGTACTTCTTACGACCCTCTTTTCCCTTTTGCAACCGTCGATAAGAAGGCATATTATGTTGTAGCTGATACTTATGTTACTTTAACAGACGGTACAGGAATTGTGCATACAGCACCCGCTTTTGGAGAAGATGACGCTCGAGTAGGAAAAGAAAACGATCTTCCTTTTGTTCAATTAGTCAACGAACAAGGGAATTTTGTGGAAGCAGTTACTCCATGGGCTGGAATGTTTGTAAAAGATGCAGATCCTCTTATTGTAAAAGATTTAAAAGAAAAACAATTATTATATAAAACCGAAGAATACGAACACTCCTATCCTCATTGCTGGCGTTGTGATACACCGTTACTATATTATGCAAGGGATACTTGGTTTATTCAAATGACAGCCGTACGGGACAAACTTTTAGCCAATAATGAAAAAGTAAATTGGTTACCAGATAATATTAAATATGGTCGATTTGGAAAATTCTTAGAAAATGTTATTGATTGGGGATTAAGTCGTGAAAGGTACTGGGGAACTCCTTTACCTATCTGGGAATGTTCCTGTGGTCATCGTCATACGGTGGGAAGTATCGCAGAACTTAAAGAGATGGGTGATAATGTACCAGACGATATTGAACTACACAAGCCTTATATTGATCATGTATACCTTCATTGTCCTAAATGCAAAACAGGTATGATGAAACGTGTTCCTGAAGTTATTGACTGTTGGTTTGATTCAGGATCGATGCCTTTTGCTCAATTACATTATCCTTTTGAAAATGAAGAAAGATTTAAAGAAAATTTCCCTGCTGATTTTATTAGTGAAGCGGTAGACCAAACCCGTGGTTGGTTTTATACTTTAATGGCTATTTCTACTCTATTATTCGATGAACCACCTTATAAAAATGTAGTAGTTCTTGGTCACGTACAAGATAGAAATGGACTTAAGATGAGTAAACATATTGGAAATGTAGTAGATCCTTGGACTGTACTCGAAAAACAAGGTGCCGATGCAGTTCGCTGGTACTTCTATACCAATAGTGCTCCTTGGTTGCCCAGTCGTTTTTATGATGAGGCGGTTAGTGAAGGACAACGTAAATTTATGGGTACCTTCTGGAATACCTATGCTTTTTACGTATTATATGCTAACATTGATCAATTTGATCCTACAAAATATACGTTAGACTATGATAAATTATCTTTAATGGATCAATGGGTATTATCCAAATTACACTCTTTAATTCAATACGTAGATCAAAATTTAGAAAAATATCATATTATTGAATCCGCTAGAGCGATTCAAGATTTCTTAGATGATGTAAGTAATTGGTATGTTCGTCGAAGTCGAGAGCGATTCTGGCAAAAAGATATGCCACAAGATAAAATTAATGCTTATATGACTTTATATACTGTATTAGTAGAAACAGCCAAGGTAGCAGCACCTTTTGTTCCTTTTATGACTGAAGAAATCTACAGAAATCTTGTGAAGAGTGTGGATAAGTCTGCTCCAGAAAGTATTCATTTATGTGATTATCCACAAGTCCATGAAGCATGGATCGACAAAGATCTAGAAAAAAATATGGACCTTGTATTACAAATTGTTGTTCAAGGTAGAGCTTGTCGAAATACAGCGGCTATTAAAAACCGTCAACCTATGAGTAAAATGTATGTAAAATCTAATTTTGTTTTACCTGCCGATTTTCAAGATTTAGTTAAAGATGAGTTAAACGTCAAGGAAGTATCGTTTACTGATGATGTAAAAGACTTTACTACCTATCTCTTCAAACCTCAATTAAAAACGGTAGGTCCTAAATACGGAAAGTTACTACCATCGATTCGTGAACTTTTAACAACTTTAGATGGAAATACAGCGATGGAACAACTTCGTCAAGGAGAATCCTTGCATTTTAACGTACAAGGAGAAGAAGTGATACTAGGAGAAGAAGATCTTTTAATTGAAGCTACACAAAAAGAAGGTTTTGTAGCAGAAACGGATCGAGAAGTAACGGTAGTATTAGACACTCATTTAACAGAAGAATTAATAGAAGAAGGTTTTGTTCGAGAAATCATTAGTAAACTTCAAAATATGAGAAAAGAAGCAGATTTTGAAGTTCAAGATTATATTCAAGTGTATTATCAAGATAATGAAAAAATCGGACAAATGATACAAAAAAATAAAGAAACCATAAAACAAGAAGTACTAGCTAAATCAGTTCAAGAAGGAACAGCAGAAGGCTATACAAAAGAATGGAATATTAACGGAGAAAAAGTAACCTTTACGGTTCAAAAATAATCAGATAGATAAAGATAAATTCAGATTTTTGTATCTACAAGTTTGATGTTTTGTAAATAGATAGATAAAAATAAATAGAAAAAAAGGAGAAAGAATACTTTAAAAGTATTCTTTCTCCTTTTTTTTCTTTATGCCTTTTTTTATGCTCCTTTTTTTCTGTACTTTTTTTCTATTGGATTTTTTTACATTTTTAGGATAACGAGAAAATGAGAAGCTATTTCATCATCATTCGATTGATAATTTTACTCTTTTTTGCATATCCTAGACTATTAATATAGATATTCAAGTTAAAAATTTCATTTTCATCAATATTTAAATGAATAAGGTAAGCCATCTATGGTGTATATACTGATATAAGGTTTTTATTAAAAATATATCAAATAAAAAAATTTTTTATGACAGTACAGTCTAGGACATAATAATAGATAGAAAATGTAAGCAATAAGTAGAATGGAGGAAAACGATGGATATAGAAAAGATAAAAAAAAGTGATTTTCAATTCATGTTTCAACAAAATATAAAAAGTTTTTTTCGTAAGACGATTGCATCTGCTTCCGATGAAGAACTTTATTTAGGGTTAGCTTATACGATAAGAGATTTCATGATGGATCGTTGGTTAGCTACTCATAAAACCTATGAACAACAAAAAGCAAAACAAGTATATTATCTTTCTATGGAATTTTTACCAGGACCTTTATTAGGTAATTATCTTTTACGTATGGGATTGTATGATATGGTGGAAGAGGTTTTAGAAAAAATGGGAATTTCTCTAAAAAAAATAGAAGAAACAGAACCGGATCCAGGATTAGGCAATGGAGGATTGGGACGTTTAGCTGCATGTTTTCTAGACTCATTATCTACATTAGAGTATCCTGCCTATGGCTGTGGTATACGATATCGTTATGGGATTTTTGAACAAAAAATTATAGATGGATACCAGATAGAAAGTCCGGATCCATGGTTAAGGTATGGAAATCCTTGGGAAGTAAAAAGACCCGAATATGCAGTAGAAGTAAAATTTAATGGAGAAGTCAAAACAACAGTAGATGAACAAGGAAAATATTATTTTACTCTAGTCAATTATCAATCTGTACTTGCTATTCCTTATGATATCCCTATTTTAGGATTTAAAAATAATACAGTAAATACTTTACGTTTATGGGATGCACAAGCCCTTCAAGCTTTCGATTTTCAAAAATTTGAAGAAGGAGAGTATCAAAAGGCAGTAGAAGAGCAGAATTTAGCGGAGTCCATTGTTAAGGTTTTATATCCTGCTGATTGTCATAAACAAGGAAAAGAATTACGTTTAAAACAGCAATACTTTTTTATTTCTGCTACTGTTCAGCAAGTAATTCAAAAATACAAAAAACAAGGAATTGCTATGAAAGACTTACCTCAATATGTCGCATTTCAATTAAATGATACTCATCCCGCAGTAGCTATTCCCGAATTGATGCGGATTTTATTAGATAAAGAAAGACTTTCTTGGGAAGATGCTTGGAATATCACAACTGAAATTTGTGCCTATACAAATCATACGGTGATGGCAGAAGCGTTAGAGACATGGCCAATAGATCTTTTTCGTCAACTTCTTCCTAGAATTTATCAAATTATTGAAGAAATCAATCGACGTTTTTGTTTAGAATTAAAGCAACGTGGATATACAGAGGAACATATATCACGTATGGCTATTATTTCTGATCATCATATTCGAATGGCTCATTTATCTATTGTAGGAAGTCATGCGATTAATGGAGTAGCCAAGCTTCATACAGAGATATTAAAAGAACAGTTATTGAAGGATTTTTATCAAATTACACCAGAAAAATTTCACAATAAAACCAACGGAATTACACAACGTCGTTGGTTACTTCACGCCAATCCTTTATTAGCTACCTGGGTTACTCATCGAATTGGAGAAGGATGGATAACAGATTTAAAACAAATAGAAGGTATTACAGCTTATGCTAAAGATGAGGAATCACAAAAACAGTTTATGCAGATTAAATATAAAAATAAATGTCGTTTAGCACAGTATATTAAGGATCATAATCAAATTATAGTAGATCCTAATTCTATATTTGATATACAAATAAAAAGATTACATGAATATAAACGTCAACTTTTAAATGCACTTCATATCTTGTATGTATACAATCGATTAAAATCAGATCCTCATTTTCATTTTTACCCCAGAACTTTTATTTTTGGAGCAAAGGCAGCCTCTAGTTATACTCGAGCGAAGTTAATTATAAAATTAATTAATAATATTGCAGAAATTGTTAATTCTGATTTAGCAACGAATGATCGATTAAAAGTAATATTTATTGAAAACTATCGAGTTTCTAATGCAGAAATTTTGATCCCTGGAGCAGATATTAGTGAACAAATTTCTACGGCAGGAAAAGAAGCTTCTGGAACTGGTAATATGAAATTTATGCTTAATGGTGCTATTACAATTGGGACTTTAGATGGTGCAAATGTAGAAATTCAAGAAGAAGTAGGAAGAGACAATATTTTTATTTTTGGTTTAAC
>JAAYSE010000010.1 GCA_012524135.1 Candidatus Epulonipiscium sp.
AAAAGTATTAAAATCTATGCTAATATTGGAAGTTTGGAAGAATGGGAATTAGCAAAACAATATGGTGCAGAAGGTATTGGGCTCTTTCGAACAGAATTTTTATATATGAAGAATGATCATTTTCCTACTGAAGAAGAGCAATTTAAGATTTATAAAAAAATAGCTCAAGAAGGTGGAGAAGAAATTATACTTCGAACTTTAGATATTGGAGGAGATAAGCAACTATCCTATTATACTTTTCCGGAAGAATTAAATCCTTTCTTGGGAAATAGAGCGGTTCGTTTTACTTTATCAAATATAGACATATTTAAAACTCAATTAAAAGCAGTTCTTCGTGCAGCAGTTTATGGAAATTTAAAAGTAATGTATCCTATGATTTCTTCAATAGAAGAATTAGACAAAGCAAATGAAATTTTAGCACAATGTAAAGAAGAACTGGAAGAACAAAATATACCATATAAAAAAGATTTAGAGGTAGGGATTATGGTAGAAATACCAAGTACAGCACTTATGGTCGATGCATTTTCTTCAAAAGTTGATTTTTTTAGTATTGGTACGAATGACTTGTGTCAATATACATTAGCAGTAGATCGAATGAATTCACTGGTCAATCATTTATATCAACCACATCATCCAGCTGTTCTTCGATTGATTCAGCAAGTAGCAAAAAATGCTAATCAACAAAAAAAGATAGTCGGTGTATGTGGCGAAATGGCAGGAGATTCCCTTTATACTAAATGGCTTATCGGTGTAGGTATTCATGAACTTAGTATGAGTCCTACTTCTATTCCTAAGATTAAAGAAGTCATTATCAATACTACTAGTAAAGAGTGTAAAAATATTGTGAATCAAATTCAACCATTATCTAACATAAAAAAAATAAAAAATATTTTGCAAACATCTTAAAATAATCTTAATAATAAAGGAGTGAAGGCAATGTTAATCAATAAAAATTTAATAGAAATGAATCTTACATCGAAAACAAGAGATGAAGTAATACAAGCTTTAGCTAAGTTGGCTTATCAAGAAGGTCGAGTGAGTGATATTGAAAAATATGTTCAAGCAGTTTTAAAGAGAGAAAATGAATATAGTACTTCCGTTGGATTTGGAGTAGCTATTCCTCATGGAAAAACGAATGCAGTAAAAGAACCTTTTTTAGGTTTTGCTAGGGTCAAAGAGGTAGATTGGGCAGCACCTGATAAAAATCCGATTGATTTAGTATTTATTATTGGTGTACCAGAAGAACAATCCGGCAATGAACATTTAAAGATATTGGCTAAAATTTCAAGAAAATTAATGAAGGAAGATTTTCGATCTTCTTTACGAAATGCAGATACAAAAGAATCTATTCTAAATATTATTCAAGATGCGGTAAAGTAGGAGGGCATTTTATGTTCCCAGAAGAAAGACGTAATCAAATTATAGCAATGTTAAAACAAGATAAGAGTTTATCTGTGCGAGAATTATGTAATAGATTAGAAGCTTCTGAAGCTACGATCCGGAGAGATTTAACAAGGTTAGAACAAGATGGTATATTAGAAAGAACTCATGGTGGAGCTATTATTTCAGATGAAGTTAGTATCATAGAGGAACCTTCTTTTTATCAAAAAGAAACAGAATATCATGAAGAAAAAGTCCGTATTGCCACTTATGCCTATCAAACTTTAGAGCCAAATGAAACTATTTTTTTAGATGCAGGTACTACTACTTTAGAGATGGCAAGATTAATTGGAGAATCAGATATTCCTCTTGTGATTATTACAAATTCAGTGATAGCTTGTCAGTATATCGCTAAAAATGAGAATGTTCAATTATATTCTTTAGGAGGAGAAATTCGAAATCATACTTTGGCCACTGTAGGACAGATTACATTAGATGGTATTATTAGATTTAATACGAACAAAGCTTTTATTGGAGTTAATGGAATTAGTATTGAAAAAGGTTTAACAACTCCACATATAGCAGAAGCAGAAGTAAAACATGCCATGATGCGTCAAGCTTCCGAAATTATTATTTTGGCTGATCATAGTAAATTTCAACAAGTTACGCTATGTAAGTTTGGATCTATCTCTATGGTAGATTTTATTATTACAGATAGAGGTATACCTTCTCATATCCATCAGGCTTTTATGCAGTATGATATACAATTAATTCAAGTATAGGAGGGGTACCATGATTACAACTGTAACATTGAATCCAGCTATAGATCAAACAATTATTGTGAATCAATATAAGCCAGGTCAAATTCATCAAGTTCAAATTAGAAGAATGGATGTTGGAGGAAAAGGGATTAATGTTTCTAAGGTAATTCGTCTATTTAATGAAAAAACAACAGCTATTGGTTATTTAGGAAAACAAAATCAGAAAATTTTTAAACAATTCTTTCATGAAAACAAAATAAAATATGATTTTGTTCTTATTAATGATAAAACAAGAACAAATACAAAAATTATTGATCTTAGTCGAAGAGAAACTACAGAATTTAATGAATTAGGTTTTTGTATATCACAGGAAGAGATACAGGCATTAAAAGAAAAAATACGAATATATAGTAAAAAATCAAAGTATGTGGTTTTTAGTGGAAGTATGCATAAAGGAAAAAATGGAATACTTTTTGAAGAATATTTAAATGAAGTGAATGATTCTAAAAAATTAGTAATTGATGTAACTGGAGAGATGTTGCTTCAAGGGGTAAAAAAACATCCTTTTTTAATCAAGCCTAATATACATGAATTAAAAAGTACTTTTGGACTTTCCGCATCTTCAGAGAAAGAAATGATTCAGGAAGCATTGAATATTCAACAAAAATATCAGATTCAATGGATTCTTTTATCGATGGGATCAGAAGGAGCTCTTTTATTATCACAAGATCAAGTTTTGAAAGCAGAAGCTATTCCTGTAGAAGTGAAAAGTACGGTAGGGGCGGGGGATTCTATGTTAGGTGGTTTTCTTTATGGATATGAGCATTTTAAAGATCCTATAGAAGCTTTTCGATATGCGATCGCTTGTGGAACAATGGCAGTGACGATGGAAGGTACAGAAATCTTTACAAAACAAGAGATGCTAAAAATATTACCTAAAGTTCAAATGCAAGATGTAAGTTCATATTATAGATAGTTTATAGTGAGAAATAAAGGACAACACATTTCTATGGAGTATTTATTTCCACTGAAGTTTTGTTGACTTTATTATAGAAGGTATAAAAAATAAAGGAGGAGGGTTTAATATGAAATTATTAGCTGTTACAGCATGTACAACAGGAATTGCTCATACGTATATGGCAGCAGAAGCAATTGAGGAAGTAGCTAAAGAAAAGGGATATGAGGTGAAAGTAGAAACGAGAGGTTCTGTTGGAGTAGAGAATGAACTTACAAAAGTGGATATTGAAGGTGCTGATGCTATTTTGATTGCTAGTGATACATCTGTTCCAATGGAACGCTTTATAGGAAAAAAAGTATTGTCTGTTCCAGTAAGTGAAGCAATTAAAGATACTGAGAAGTTAGTGGATCAAGCATTTAATGCATCGATATATCAAGGAAATAAAAATTTGGTAGATGAGGTATCTGAAATCAAAGAACAACGAGCCGCACAGCGAAAAGGAGCGTATAAACATTTATTAAATGGAGTTTCTTTTATGATCCCATTTGTAGTGGCGGGAGGAATTGCTATTGCTCTTAGTTTTCTTATTGGTTATGATGCTTTCCAACAAGAAGGAACATTAGCTGCTTATTTAAAAAGTATTGGAGATAGTGCATTTGGTCTGATGGTTCCTATTTTGGCAGGATATATTGCTTATTCGATTGCTGATCGTCCTGGGTTGGCTCCTGGAATGGTAGGGGGAGTTATTGCTATTGCATTAAATGCAGGATTTTTAGGTGGTATTGCAGCCGGTTTCTTAGCGGGTTATGTGGTACTTTTGATCAAAAAATATATTCGGTTACCTAAAAATTTACAAGGAATTATGCCTGTATTAATCATTCCAGTGTTAGGAAGTTTAGCTGTAGGTTTAATTATGTATTATGTATTAGGTGCACCGGTAGCAGCAATCAATACAGGAATGAATAATTTCCTTACTAGTTTATCGGGTACTAATGCAGTTATCTTAGGATTTATTATTGGACTGATGATGGCTTTTGATATGGGTGGTCCTTTAAATAAAGCAGCCTATGCTTTTGGAACAGGAACTTTGGTAGCAGGAACAGGTAGTATGGTAATGGCAGCAGTGATGGCGGCAGGAATGGTTCCACCTTTAGGTTTAGCGTTAGCTACTATTTTATTTAAAAATAAATTTAATAATGCAGAAAGAGAAGCAGGAAAGGCAGCATGGGTACTTGGATTAGGATTTATTACAGAAGGTGCCATTCCTTTTGCAGCTGCAGATCCTTTTCGCGTGATTCCTTCAATTATGGCAGGGTCTGCTGTAACAGGAGCTCTTTCTATGTTATTTAAATCTACATTATCGGTACCTCATGGAGGAATTTTTGTATTATTTGCAGTAGAAAACCTTATTGGTTACATTATTGCTATTGCAGTTGGTACGGTAGTTACTGCTTTCTTAGTAGGCACTTTGAAAAAACCTTTACAAGAAATAGAGACAGAGAGGAATGTAAAAAATGAAAAGTACAATCGTTCAAGTTCCATTTAAAGAAGGACTTCATGCTCGACCCGCATCTGAAATTACAAAACTGTGTCAAAAGTTTGTTAGTGATATCAAATTTATTAAAGATACAGCGGAGATTGATCCGAAGAGTATTTTAGGAATTTTAACTTTAGGCGCGAGTAAAGGAGATAAGATTCAAGTAGAGGTTGTTGGTGAAGATGAAGAAGAAGCATTGAACGTGATCGAAGAGTTTTTTAGA
>JAAYSE010000011.1 GCA_012524135.1 Candidatus Epulonipiscium sp.
AATACCTTTTGAATTTTTTTCATTTTAAATCCCCCTACTCATTTTAATAAATTTATTTTTCAAAAACAAATCTTTTTTATAAAGTTCTTCTCTTTCCTCCTTTATATATTTTTCTATAACTATCTATATCCAAAACTATGAAAATAAAGTAATATTCAATAGGCTATTTATCATCATAAATTTAACTTATCGTTTTGTATATATAACCTCTATTTGTATTTCCAACAAGCATCTCTAAACTGCACATTATTATGATTGATAGCCTTCTAGTTCTTTATTTTTTAGTTTGAATATTTATAAAGTTACATTTGTACCGTATTCATCATATCGAACATCGGTAGTACCATAGAAATAACAATAAATCCAATAATTACTGCCATGATAACAATCATAATAGGTTCTAACATAGTAGTTAATTTCTGTAAAGCAGTTTCGGCTTCTTCATCATAAAAATTAGCTGTTTTATCCAATAAATCATCCAAAGCTCCTGCTTCTTCACCAATCTCAATCATAGAAATGACCATGGGTGGAAATAACTTCATTTGTCGAAGGGGTTGTGATAATCCAACACCTTTACGTACTTCTTCTTTTGCTTCTAATAACCCTTCACCTACTACCGCATTGTTTACGATTTTAGCACTAATATCCATGGCCTGTAAAAGTGGCACTCCACTCGATAATAAGGTAGAAAGAGTACGTGTAAATCGAGATACAATAATCGTATTAATTGTTTTACCTAGGATAGGAATTCGTAACATAGTAGTATCAATAAATTGAATTCCCACAGGCGTTCTTTTAAGATAAAAAAATAATATCGTAATGATAAATAAAATTCCTAATAGTATATACCATTTATTTTTCAATGCTTCACTCATCGAAAGTAGAAACTTAGTAGGAGCTGGCATTTCTACCCCACTACCTTGAAATAGTTCCATAAATGTAGGCATTACAAAAGTTAGTAAAAAAATAACAACTATTATAGCAACTATACTTAGGACCATTGGATATACCATGGCGGATTTGATCTTATTATTAAGTTTATACTCTTTTTCATAATGAATAGCCATTCGCTCCAAAATAAGATCTAAGTTTCCGCTAGTTTCTCCTGCTTCGATCATATG
The DNA here is from genome assembly GCA_012524135.1 of Candidatus Epulonipiscium sp. Classification (GTDB taxonomy): domain Bacteria; phylum Bacillota; class Clostridia; order Lachnospirales; family JAAYNZ01; genus JAAYNZ01. The sequence continues at coordinate 1,122 of JAAYSE010000011.1, forward strand.
AACTAATAAAGAGGGTATTGTAGGCTGATGCATTTGAAAAGCTTCGGATAAAGATAGTCCTTGTTGCACTTGTTCATAAACTTCTTCTAAAATCACCTTGAGTTGTTTATGTTCTGTTTGTTGATGTAAAATATCCAAACATTGAATAATAGGAACACCTGCGTTAAGCATGGTATGAAATTGACGGCAAAATACTGCTATCTGTTTACTATTTACTTTTGAAGAAAAAGAAATATTTTCTGTAGTAGATTCATCTTGTTTTTCTATTACTTCTAAAGGAAAATATCCTTTCTTTTTTAGAAGTAAATAAACATCTTCTTTGGTTGAAGCAGTATAAACCCCTTGTTCTTGTTTTCCTTGGGTTGTAAGTACTTTATATTGGTAAATAGGCATACTCTACCCCCTCTCTATCTTTATCTCATTAATAACCTAAAAATATCTTTGCATATTTTCTGAATCAATAGCTTTTTCAAATAAAGTTTCTTTAGAAATCACTCTTTGTTGATATAATTCCAATAAGGCTTGATCCATCGTTTTCATCCCTAATGCAGCACTTGTTTGAATGACTGTTGAGATTTGATGCGTTTTTCCTTCTCGAATTAAATTTTGAATAGCTGTTGTTCCTAACATCACTTCAAAAACAGCCGTTCGTCCTTGACTTTTTTCTAACGGAACCAATTGTTGAGATATAACTCCTTCTAGTACCGTAGCTAATTGAATACGAATTTGATCTTGCTGATGAGGAGGAAAAACATCAATAATACGATCAATTGTTTTCGCTCCTCCTAAAGTATGAAGTGTAGATAATACTAAATGTCCTGTTTCTGCTGCTGTTAATGCTATATGGATAGTATCTAAATCACGCATTTCTCCTACTAAAATTACATCAGGGTCCTGACGAAGCACAGATCGTAAAGCATGAGAAAAGCTAACAGTATCTAAACCAATTTCTCTTTGGTTTAATATACTTTTTTTATTGATATGTATGTATTCAATAGGATCTTCTAAAGTCACAATATGACAGGAACGTTTTTGATTAATAGCATCAATCATTGATGCTAAAGTAGTTGATTTTCCACTTCCTGTTGGACCTGTAACTAAAATCAGACCTCTAGGTTTATCAATCAGATTTTGTATACTTTGTGGAAGTTGAAGTTGCTCCATAGTAGGAATAGTAGTTGAAAGAATACGTAGAGCCATACTATAATTGCCTTGACTTTTAAAAACATTAATTCGAAGTCGTCCTACCCCTTTTATGGATAAAGAATAATCTACATCACCTTTTTCTTGTACTACCTGAAAATATTCTTGAGGTAATAATCGCTTTGCAAATTGTTCCGTATTTTGAGCATTACATATACTATGTTGTAAAGGTTGTAATAATCCATCTACTCGAACCATAGGAGGAGCTCCTGTTGTAATATGTAAATCTGATGCTTTTTGTTCAAATGCCCTTTTAACTAACGAAAAAATATCCATTTTTATCTCCTTATTCAAATTCCCAAGTCACTCTTTTCATTTCTTCTATCGTTGTAATGCCATTAAGCACAAGTTGTTTACAATTTTCTTGTAAAGTAATCATCCCTTGTTCCATCGCTTTTTCTCGGATTTTTTCTACACTACTTTTATTATCAATAAGATAGTTTATTTCTTTTGTCATTTCCATTACCTCGTGAATAGCTATTCTTCCTTTATATCCTGTTTTATTACATATACTACATCCTTTTCCTCGTACTAAAGTGATCACTTGAT
>JAAYSE010000083.1 GCA_012524135.1 Candidatus Epulonipiscium sp.
AAAAAGATAGAAGAAGTATTACCATCAAATATATTAAATATGGTAAAGAAAAAAATAGAAAAAGTTTTACAATATGGTCAAATAGAAAGTTGTGAGTATGAGTTAGATGTACCAGGTGGAACAAGTCAATATTATGAATTGAGATTGGTAATGGTGAATGATAAAGAAATTATGATTATTATGCAAAATATTACAGAAAGAAAAGAACTAGAAAATCAACTCAAATATTTAAGTTATCATGATAAATTAACAGGTTTATATAATAGAAGGTATTTTGAAAAAGCGTTAAAAAATTTAGATGTAGAAGAGAATCTTCCTTTAACTGTAATGGTAGCAGATGTAAATGGATTAAAATTGATTAATGATACTTTTGGGCATGATGCGGGAGATCAATTATTAATTCATGCTACTGATATGCTTCAAATAGGCTGTAAAGATCAAGGAGTGATAGCGAGAACGGGAGGGGATGAATTTAGTATTATTTTACCAAAAGTAGATAATCAGAAAGCAGAACAATTAATAAAAAAAATGCAGGAATTAAATACACAAATCGAACATTTAAATATTGAATTATCTATTTCTTTTGGTTGTGCAACCAAAGAGCATATAAAAACAGATATTTTTGAGGTAATAAAAGAGGCAGATGAAAAAATGTATGCTCATAAGCTTTTTGAAGGACCTGATATGAGAACAAAAGGAATTGATGCTTTGATGCAAAATTTATATAAAAAAAATAACAAAGCAGAGGAACATTCTAAAAGAGTATCTGTATTATGTGGGAAAATGGGAGAAGTTCTTGGGATGAAAGAAAAAGAAATGAAGGAGTTAGAAAAAGCAGGCTTTCTTCATGATATTGGAAAGGTGGTAGTGCATAGAAAAATATTAGAAATATCTAATTATCATGGTCATCATGAAAGAAAAGAAATGAGAAAGCATCCTGACATTGGTTATCGTATTTTAAATACAGTGGAAGGAATGTCAAAAGTAGCTGAATATATTTTATTTCATCATGAACGATATGATGGTTCTGGATATCCTAAAGGATTAAAAGGAGAAGAGATTCCGTTAGGAGCAAGAATATTATCAATTGTTAATGTGTATGATGCCATGCTTCAGGAAGAGAGTAATTATAAAGAAAAAAATAGTCAAACTCAAGTTATTAAAAAGTTGAGGCAAAAAGCAGGTACCCATCTTGATCCTATGTTAACTAAAATATTTATAGAAGAAGTGCTGGAATTAGAATTTAGTTAAGTATATACTAAGATTTTTAATTAAAAAGTATTAAACAAAAAAGATTTTACTTTTAATGAGATTTTATTTTATATGGTTTATGGAAAGTTAAAAAATTTAAGTATAAATAAAGGTTATATCTGGAGTGATTGTTAAAAACTATTAATTGTATTAGGAATGGATCTTTTTTATCAAATCATAATATGTTATAATGCATAATAGTAATAAAAATTTAGGTGATTTTCATCTGAATTTTTATTACTATAAACATTTTTATTATATAGATGGGAGTCGTGAAAATGAAAGGCAGATGGAAGGATTGGCCATATAAACGAAATAGTATAGTTTATATTTGGCTTTTTTCCTATAGCTTAATTTTAATGGTTCCATTGGTATTTGTTATTGGTATGCAGTATTCAACTCGAAAATTATTTATGAAAGAAATCCAATCTTCAAACCAATTTGTATTAGAAAGAATGCAGCAAGAACTAGATTACGTTTGGAATGATTTGGAGCATATAGGAATACAGTTAGCGTTAAATCCATTGGTAAATTCGGTTTTAACAAAAAAAGTCAAATGAATTCGGTGAATCCTTTTACGCTGTATCAATTAGCAGAAGAATTACAAGTTCAAAAAAGTGCCAATACTAATATTGATCGTATTTATATTTATTTTAAACATCTTGATTTGGTTGTAAGTAATCAAACTGTTTTAAAAGCAAAAGCTTTTTATCAGACTTATTTTAATGACGTAGATTATGAAGATTGGAGCCAAGAGCTTTTATCTACATCCAATCGAGAATATGCTTTGTTTTCTTCTGCAAATTCAAAGTATCCTATTTTTGGGTATAAAATTCCTTTACCATTGACTAAAAAAGGAGAAAGTGATGCTAATATATTTATTCTTCTTCGGTCTGATTTTTTTGATGAATTGGCTATTTCTATGGATTATTTAGCAGGACGTAATTTTTATATTTTAACACCGGATCATGAAGTTTTATTTTCAACTTCTGATAATATTCCCATGGAATGGTTATTAAATCAAAATTGGGAGAATGAAGGAATTCGTTCGTATAAAACTAATGAAGAAGATTGGATGATTTCTAATATTTTATCCCAGAGAAAAAGAGATCGTATCAAGTATATTCTTGCTACTCCTACTCATATGTATGTAGGTCAAGTTACAAAAATCAATACTTTCTTTGTTATAGGAATTACTAGTATTTTATTGATAGGAATGGTACTTACCATTGTATTAATTCGAAAAAACTATTATCCAATGCGGCATTTATTAGAAAAAATATACCAGGAAGGGCAATTAGAATCTCTTCAAGTGTATAATGAATATGAACTGATTTTTAGAGGGATTGATAAGAGTTATAAAGAAAAACAAAGTTTATTATCACAACTTAATGCACAGAAGAATATTGTTAAAGAACATTTAATTGAACGATTGCTGAAAGGACAATCAATGAGTTTAAGTATTGAAGATCAAATG
>JAAYSE010000084.1 GCA_012524135.1 Candidatus Epulonipiscium sp.
AAGGAGGGAGGATGAATGAACAAATCTTTTTTTCACACACTACAATGGCAATTAAGTATAAATATGATGATGATTAGTCTAGCAATAGGTATTATTGGAAGTTTTTTTGTTCAAGATCTTTATCCTTTTTGGTTAGGATTAATGGTAGGTACATTTTTTTCTATTATAAAATTATATATGATGGAAAAAAGTATTCAAAAGTCTATTCAAATGGATCCTAAAAAAGCAAGTTTATATACTACATTTCAGTATTTGTTTCGATATGTTTTAACAGCGATGGTATTCATCATCATTGCTATAACCCAACCAACAGTGGCTATTTTTGGTGCGGCCTTAGGGATGATTACGATGAAAATAGCTGTTTATTTATATAGTTTTCAAGAAAAGAGAAAGAAAAAAGATGCAGAAGGATAAGCAAGCGAAGAAGTATTTTTATGTATGAAATTGGATGTCTATATAGTATAATCTTTAGAAAGGAGGCTACGATCTTGGATTTTTATAATCATCACTTATGGCCTATTACAATAGGGGGGTATGAATTTTGGATTACGACTACGATTCGAAATACATGGATCATAATGGGTGTTTTAATTCTATTTGCCATTATTATTCGATGGAGTATTTCAAAATTTGAAAATATTCCAAAGGGATTTCAAAATATTGTGGAGGCCATTGTAGAAATCTTTTATAATTTTACGACCAGTACCATGGGCGAAAAGAATAAAGGATTTGCCCCTTACTATGGAACGATTTTTCTTTTTATTTTATTTTCTAACTTATCAGGTTTATTTGGATTACGAGCTCCTACAGCCGATTTAGCTACTACTTTAGGATTAGCGTTGATAACGTTTTTTATGGTACAATATTTTGGTATTCGTTCAAAAGGAATTAAAGGATATATGAAAGGATTTTTTGATCCTGTTCCCGTCTTTTTTCCTATTAATCTAATTGGGGAAATCGCGAATCCTATTTCTCTTAGCTTTCGTTTATTCGGGAATATATTAGCAGGAACGATGATCATGACTTTATATTATTCTATTCCATTTTGGCCTGTAAAAATAGTAATTCCTGTAGCACTTCATGGTTATTTTGATGTTTTTTCAGGCGTGTTACAAACTTTTATTTTTGTTATGTTAAGTATGACATTTGTTAGTGGAGCTATTGAAGAATAATTTTTCTTAATTTATAATTTATATTTATATAAGAAAGTGAAAATTTAAAGGAGGTCTTTATTATGGGAAATATTGATGGAGGAGCATTTATTTTAGGAATGTCAGCATTAGGTGCAGGAATTGCCATGATTGCAGGATTAGGTCCTGGTATTGGGCAAGGTTTTGCAGCTGGTAAAGGAACAGAGGCAGTAGGACGTCAACCAGCCGCACAAGGAGATATAACTCGTACCATGTTAGTTGGGCAAGCAGTTGCAGAGACTACAGGGATTTATAGCTTATTTATTGCGATTATTTTAGTGTTTGCGAACCCACTTATTGGAAAGTATATTCAATATCTAGAACAAATAGCCAAATAAGATGGCGTAAGGGTATAAGATCGCAGTAAAGGAGGGACATAACTCTTGGGAATGGAAAAAATTCTAGCCTTTGACACACAATTTATTTTTGAATTGATTATAATGATGATTAATCCTATTATTCTTTTTTTGGTAATGGGGAAACTTTTATTTAAACCTGTACATGAATTTATGGAAAAAAGAAGAAATACCATTGCAACTCAACTAGAAGAGGCAAAGTCCCAAAAAGTCCAAGCAGAAGAATTGTATCAGCAATATGAAGAAAAAATTTCTCATGTTCAAGAAGAAGCAAACCAAGTGTTAGAAACAGCTAGAAAAAGAGCAAAAGAACAAGAAGCGAGTATTCTAGCGGAAGCTCGAGAAAAAGCAGAAAAAATTCGAGAAAGAGCAGAAAGAGAAATTCAAAGAGAACAAGAACAAGTCAAAGAGGATATGAAAAAAGAAATGATTAATGTTGCATCTTTAATGACTAGTAAAATGATAAAAGAATCTTTAGACAATCAAAAACAAATCCAACTAATCGATGAAATTATCGAAGAATTGGAGGATGTGACATGGCTCAATTAATTGAAAGACGTTATGCTGCTGCTCTTTTTGAAGTAGCTATTCAAACGGAGCAAATAGAAAAATTTGAAAAAGAAGCACATCAACTAGTACAGATTTTTCAACAAGAAAAAGAATTGATAGAGATTTTACAACATCCTCATGTGGTACAAGAAGAAAAAATTATTCTTTTAGAGAAAATTTTTCAAGATCGGATTTCCCAAGAAATTTTAGGATTATTAGTGCTTATGGTACAAAAAAAACGTGAAGAACATATACAGGGAGTCCTAGCTTTATTTTTAAATAAAGTTCAAGAAGCCAAAGGGGTTGTTACGGTAATTGTAAAATCAGCAGTACCTTTATTGGAAGAGCAAAAAGAAAAATTAGAAAAAAAATTATATACAAGCTTGCATAAAGAAATTCAATTAGAAATCTACGTAGATCCAACACTGATCGGGGGACTTGTACTTCGTATAGGAGATCAATGGATCGATCGTAGCATAGCAGGAGAAATAAACAATATGAAACAACAGCTGCATGCCATACAGCTTGTATAAAAAGGAGTGTCGCTCAGTATGAATCTCAGACCTGAAGAAATCAGTGCTGTTATTAAAGAGCAGATAAAAAACTATCAATCAAAATTAAAAGTAGAAGAAGTAGGAACCGTCATTCAGGTAGGGGATGGTATTGCTCGTATCCATGGTTTAGAAAAAGCTATGGCAGGAGAGCTATTAGAATTCCCTGGATCTATTTATGGGATGGCGCTAAACTTAGAAGAAGATAATATCGGAGCCGTACTTCTAGGTTCTGATGCAAATATAAAAGAAGGAGATATGGTAAAATCTACAGGACGAGTAGTAGAAGTTCCCGTAGGCGATACAATGATTGGACGAGTGGTGAATGCACTTGGGCAGCCTATTGATGGTAAGGGTCCTATTCATACTAAAAAATATCGTCCTGTTGAAAGAATTGCCCCTGGAGTAATTAGCCGAAAATCTGTAGATACTCCACTTCAAACAGGGATTAAAGCCATAGACTCCATGGTTCCCATTGGACGAGGACAACGGGAATTAATTATTGGAGACAGACAAACAGGTAAAACCGCTATTGCTATTGATACCATCATTAATCAAAAGGGTCAAGGTGTTTTATGTATTTATGTAGCAATCGGTCAGAAAGCTTCTACTATTGCTCAAATTACTAAAAATCTAGAAGAACATGGAGCGATGGATTATACGACTATCGTTGCTTCAACAGCTAGTGAATTAGCTCCCTTGCAATATATCGCACCCTATGCAGGTTGTGCGATGGGAGAAGAATGGATGGAAGAAGGCAAAGACGTACTTATTATTTATGATGATTTATCTAAACATGCCGTAGCTTATCGTGCTATGTCTTTATTATTACGAAGACCACCAGGACGAGAAGCTTATCCAGGAGATGTTTTCTATTTACATTCCCGTTTGTTAGAACGAGCAGCTAAACTTTCAGATGAATTAGGAGGAGGATCTTTAACAGCTCTTCCTATTATTGAAACTCAAGCAGGAGATGTTTCAGCCTATATTCCAACCAATGTTATTTCTATTACAGATGGACAAATTTACTTAGAAAGTGAATTATTCCATGCAGGGATTCGACCTGCTATTAACCCAGGACTTTCTGTGTCACGGGTGGGAGGAGCAGCTCAAATCAAAGCAATGAAAAAAATTGCGGGACCTATTCGAGTAGAATTGGCTCAATATCGAGAATTAGCAGCTTTTGCTCAATTTGGTTCTGAATTAGATAAAAATACAAGAGATCGATTACTGCAAGGGGAACGTATTATGGAAATTTTAAAACAGCCTCAATACAAACCCATGCCAGTTACTCATCAGGTATTAATTTTATATGCAGTAACGCATAAATATTTAATGGATATTCCTTTGAATCAAGTACAATTATTTGAAACAGAATTTTTACAATTTATAGAATTGAGATATCCACAAATTATTCAAGAAATAGAGAAACAAGAGGAACTTTCAAAAGACATAGAAAAAGAGTTAATTGAAGCTTTAGATGTTTTTAAAAAGCAGTTTACAAACCAATAAAGAGGGTGTGCACGTAATGGCTACCATGCGAGAAATCAAACAGCGAATTCGTAGTGTCAATAGTACACAACAAATTACGAAAGCAATGAACTTAGTTTCCGCTGCTAAATTACAACAAGCAAGGGGCAAATTAGAACAAGTACGCCCCTATTTTAATGAGACCAAGCAAATTATTGGTACAATTTTAAAATATAGTGAAGTCTTAAACTATCCTTACCTAGTATCACGAAAAGGGAATAGAAAAGCCTATATCGTAGTAACTGCAGATCGAGGGCTATGTGGAGGTTATAATGCAAATATCTTTAAAGAAGTAGAAGCACAGGTTCAATCCAAAGATTCGGTCTCTATTATTAGTGTAGGGAAAAAAGGAAGAGATTTTTTTCAGAAACAAGGCTATCATGTATTAGGACAATATAGTGGAATATCAGAAGATCCTACATATTCCGATGCACTTAAGATTGGAGAATTAGGAATTAAAATGTTTCAAGAAGAAACTATTGACGAATTATACCTTGTATACACATCTTTTATATCCACCATTCAACAAGAACCAATAACGTTAAAATTACTTCCTTTAGATCCTAGTGATTTTCAAAGAGAAGCTCAAGAAAAAGTACCATTAATGCGATACGAGCCAAATCCAGAGGGAGTATTAGGATATATTATTCCTAAGTATGTAAATAATTTGATTTATGGTGGACTTGTTGAAGCTTCCGCAAGTGAACAAGGTGCCCGAATGACTGCCATGGATACGGCGACAGAAAATGCCAACACCATGATTGATAGTTTAACATTACAATATAATCGAGCAAGACAAGGAGCTATTACTCAAGAGCTATCAGAAATTGTAGGTGGAGCGGAAGCATTACAGTAAAGGAGTGAAATCCAGTGATGGAAGAAAAAAATATTGGGAAGATTATACAAATCATAGGTGCTGTACTAGATATAAAATTTTCCTCCGAACAACTGCCCGCTCTTTATAATGCGATCGAAATCAAACATCAAGATGGTAGCATTATTACGGCAGAAGTAGCACAACACTTAGGAGACGATGTAGTACGTTGTGTAGCTATGTCATCCACTGATGGCTTAGTTAGAGGAATGGAAGCAATAGATACGGGTGCTCCTATTACCGTACCTGTAGGAAAAACTACTTTAGGACGTATGTTTAATGTAGTAGGAGATCCTATTGATAATAAAGAAGCACCAAAAGCTGAAGAATATTGGCCTATTCATCGAGCAGCCCCTACTTTTGAAGAACAATCCACAGAAACAGAAATTTTAGAAACCGGTATTAAAGTAGTGGACCTATTATGTCCTTATTCTAAAGGTGGGAAAATTGGTCTATTTGGTGGTGCCGGAGTAGGAAAAACCGTACTTATTATGGAACTTATTCGTAACATTGCAACAGAACATGGAGGTTTCTCTGTTTTTGCTGGAGTAGGAGAACGAACTCGAGAAGGAAATGACCTTTATTATGAAATGGCAGAATCAGGAGTTTTAGATAAAACCACGATGGTTTTTGGTCAAATGAATGAACCACCAGGAGCTAGAATGCGAATTGCTCTAACAGGACTTACAATGGCAGAATATTTTCGAGATAAAGTGGGTCAAAACGTTCTACTTTTCATCGATAATATTTTCCGTTTTATTCAAGCCGGTTCAGAAGTATCTGCTTTACTAGGACGTATGCCAAGTGCAGTTGGTTACCAACCTACATTAGCTACAGAAGTAGGAGCATTACAAGAACGGATTACATCCACTCGGTCAGGATCTATTACCTCTGTACAAGCCGTTTATGTACCAGCGGATGACTTAACAGACCCCGCTCCTGCTACTACTTTTGCTCACTTGGATGCTACAACGGTTCTTTCCAGGGCAATTGTAGAACAAGGGATTTATCCCGCAGTGGATCCTTTAGAATCGACATCTAGAATTTTAGATCCATTTGTAGTAGGAAAAGAACATTATGAAACGGCACGAAAAGTGCAAGAAATTTTACAACGTTATAAAGAATTACAAGATATTATTGCTATTTTAGGAATGGATGAATTATCGGACGAAGATAAGATAGTCGTGAATCGAGCAAGAAAAGTACAACGTTTCTTATCACAACCTTTCTTTGTAGCAGAAACCTTTACCGGAATGGATGGAAAATATGTTCCATTAAAAGAAACTATTCGTGGTTTCCAAGAAATTTTAGATGGAAAATACGATGATTTACCAGAAAATGCTTTTCATATGGTAGGAACTATTGAAGATGCCGTACAGAAGGCAAAAGAGCTGGAGTAGGTGAATATAATGGCAGAACAAACAATAGGGTTACAAGTTGTTACCCCCATGGGATCCTTTTATCATCAAGAGATACGTCAAGTGATTTTTAATACGACAGAAGGGGAAATGGGCGTTTTACCTGGTCATGAACCGATTACAGCCATCTTAGATATAGGAAAACTTCAAATTTTTGAAAGCAAAGATAAAAAGAAAATAGCAGCTGTTACAGGTGGATTTGTTATTGTTTCAGCAGATGAAGGAATTCGTATATTTGCAGATACTGCGGAATGGGCAGAACAAATTGATATTGCCCGTGCAGAAGCATCTAAAGAAAGAGCAGAAAAAAGATTACGTACACAACAAGCCAATATTAATATTGCCCGTGCAGAAGCATCTCTTCGAAGAGCTCTTCTTAGGTTGGATGTAGCAAAGAATGACCGATA
>JAAYSE010000085.1 GCA_012524135.1 Candidatus Epulonipiscium sp.
AGAAAAAAATTAGGCAGAATGAGAAAGGAAGACATACTTTGATTCATCAATTTCAATGTAATGATGTGAATATTGTTCTTGATGTATATAGTGGAGCTGTTCATGTAGTAGACGATTTGGTCTATAACCTTATTGAACTATTTGAGAAGAAGAGTAAGGAAGAAATAATAGAACAATATAAAGAACAATATGATGAAAAAGATATTATACAAGCATTAAAAGAAATTCAAACGTTAAAAGATGAGGAATTATTATTTACAGAAGATCCATATGAAGCATTTTTACCTCAATTTCAAAAGCGCAATCCAGTAGTAAAGGCTTTATGTTTACATGTAGCGCATGACTGTAATTTGCGATGTAAATATTGCTTTGCAGAAGAAGGAGAATATCATGGAAAACGTTCTCTTATGAGTGAAGAAGTAGGGAAAAAAGCTATTGACTTTTTAATTGCTCATTCTGGAAATCGAAGAAATTTAGAAGTAGACTTTTTCGGTGGGGAACCTTTAATGAATTTTGAAGTAGTCAAAAAAGTAGTTTCCTATGCGAGATCGATAGAAAAAGAATATAATAAGAATTTTAGATTTACGATTACAACGAATGGTATTTTATTAGATGAAGAGAAAGAAAAATACATTAATGAAAATATGTATAATGTAGTTTTAAGTATTGATGGTCGAAAAGAAGTCAATGATCGAGTTCGTTATACCATGAATAAAAAAGGTTCTTATGATATTATTGTTCCTAAATTTCAGTCATTGGCAGAAAGTCGAAATCAAAAAGAATATTATGTTCGAGGCACTTTTACTAGATATAATTTAGATTTTGCAAAGGATGTTTTACATTTAGCAGATTTAGGATTTAAACAAGTATCAGTAGAACCTGTAGTAGCTCCTAAAGAAGCAGAATATGCGTTACAAGAAGAAGATCTACCTATACTTTTCAAACAATATGAAGAATTGGCAAAAGAATTAATTAAACGTAAAAAAGAGGGACAAGGATTTAATTTTTTCCATTTTATGATTGACCTTTCTCAAGGTCCTTGTGTAGCAAAACGTTTAGCTGGATGCGGGTCAGGTTCCGAATACTTAGCAGTTACGCCAGAAGGAGATTTATATCCCTGCCATCAGTTCGTTGGACTTTCGGATTTTTTAATGGGAAATGTAGAAGAGGGAATAAAAAATTTAGCTATACAAAAAGAATTTCAACAATGTAATGTATACGCAAAGGAAGAATGTAAAAATTGTTGGGCTAAATTTTATTGTAGTGGTGGTTGTGCAGCAAATGCTTATCAATTTCATGGTAATATCCTAGAACCCTATAAAATAGGTTGTGAATTAGAGAAAAAACGTTTAGAATGTGCTATTATGATACAAGCAAAATTAGCGGAAGAAGGTTTTTCTAATTGACGAATCGATAAGAAACCACTATAATAAAACTTGTATATTTTATTCAAAGATTTCATTATTTGGCTCTTAATTTACAGGAATGAGGGAGGAAGTAAACAGATGAAAACAAAGAGTGCATTGATTTTAGCTTTGGTTGTAATTATCATTGCTGTTACCGGCACAGTTTCATATATGGGAATCGGAAGTGATCACGTATTAGGAGTGGAACATATTCGATTAGGATTGGATTTAGCTGGTGGCGTAAGTATTTTATATGAAGCAGATAAGGAAGAACCTACTCAACAAGAGATGGATACAGCCGTTGCTTTAATTCGTCAACGACTAGACGCTAAAGGGTATACAGAAGCAGAGGCAAAACAAGAAGGAAATAAACGAATTCGTGTTGAAATCCCAGGAGTAGAAGATGCGAATCAAGCAGTGGATGAAATTGGTCAAACTGCTCAGTTAAAATTTGTAGATCCAGAAGGTAATGTGATTTTAACAGGAGCTCAAGTGAAAGATGCAACAAGGCAAATTGGACAATTAGATCCTAATTTACCCGCGGAGGCTTATATTCAATTGGAATTAACCGCAGAAGGGAAAAAAGCTTTTGCAGAGGCAACAGAAAAGTTTTTAAAGCAACCGATTGCTATTCAATTAGATGAAACAGTAATTAGTGCACCAGTCGTTCAAAGTGTTATCACAGATGGAATTGCTACGATTACGGGAGGATTTGATTCTAAGGGTGCTGAAGAATTAGCAGCTTTAATTCGTGCAGGAGCCTTACCTTTTAATTTAATCCCACTTCAATCCGATGGTGTAGGAGCTCAATTAGGTGCCGATGCTATTCAAACAAGTTTATTAGCAGGAGCCATTGGATTAGGGCTTGTGTTACTTTTTATGTTAGCTATTTATAAAATACCTGGAGTAGCTGCTGATTTAGCTTTATTATTTTATGTAGGATTGTTACTTATTTTATTAAGTGTATTTAAAGTAACGCTTACTTTACCAGGAATTGCAGGTATTATTTTATCTATAGGTATGGCGGTAGATGCCAATATTATTATTTTCTCTCGAATTAAAGAAGAACTACAAGCAGGTAAAACTCTACGATCTTCTGTAGATTCTGGATTTAAAAAAGCTTTATCTGCCATCCTAGATGGAAATATTACCACCCTTTTAGCAGCAGCTATTCTTTGGAAATTAGGAACAGGACCTATTAAAGGTTTTGCTCAAACTCTCGCTTTAGGGATTATTGTTTCTATGTTTACAGCATTGGTGATAACTCAAATTATTGTGAAACAGTTTGTAAAAGTTGGTATTAAAAATCCCAAATTATATGGTGCAAAATAAGGAGGTTTGAGTAATGAAAATTATAGAAAAAAGAAAAACATTTTTTACTATATCATTGATTCTTATTTTATCAGGTTTGATTGCTATGCCTATTTTTTCAGCGATCGAAGGACGAATTTTAAATTATGATTTAGAATTTAGTGGTGGAAGTATGTTACATGTTAATATAGGACAACCTTTTGATAATAATGATATTGCTGATATTGTAGCTGAAGTAACAGGAAATTCTACTCCACAGATTCAAAAAGTAACAGGTAAAGAAGAAGTTATTATTAAAACGGTAGAAATGGATACCGAAACTCGTGATCGTTTATATCAAGCATTACAAGAAAAATATGGTTTGAAAGATGGAAAAGATGGAGATTTTTTAAATTTCTCTAATATTAGTCCTTCTGTAAGTGGAGAAATGAAAGTAAAAGCTTTTCAAGCAGTAGGATTATCTGCTTTAGCGATGTTGATTTATATTTCTCTTCGATTTAAAGATTATCGCTTAGGATTAAGTGCTGTATTAGCATTACTTCATGACGTGTTAATTATGTTAACAGTTTATGCTGTTTTTCGAGTTCCTGTGAATAATTCATTTATTGCAGCAATGCTTACTATTGTAGGATATTCTATTAATGATACCATTGTTATTTTTGACCGAATTCGAGAAAATCAACATAAGATGAAAAGAAGTAGTTTAGAAGAACTAATCAACCGAAGTGTAACACAAACGATGATTCGATCTATTAATACTTCTATAACTACATTTGTGATGATTGCAGTATTATATTTCTTAGGGGTATCTTCCATTAAAGAATTTGCGCTTCCTCTTATGGTAGGAGTTTTAAGTGGTACTTATTCTTCTATTTTTATTGCTAGTCCTTTATGGTATGTATTAAAAAAACGAGCGGCTAATAAAAAAGAAGCAAATGCAAATGCATAAATTAGAATCCTAAATTAAAGTCGAAGGCCTTTAGTATATACTAGAGGCCTTCTTTCTGTAAAAGATATAGGAGGAGATTTTGTGATTGAACCAAAATATATCTGGAAATATGACTCGTATCAAGATATATGGAATCCGAAAAAAGTGTCTTCATATAATATTTCTCCCTTGTTGAAAAAACTTTTATCACAACGTAATATTACTACACCAGAAGCAATGAAGAGATTTTTAGAACCTTCCATTGAAAATTTACATGATCCATTTTTATTACAAGATATGAAACAAGCAATACAAAGAATAGAAGTAGCAAGAGTGCAACAAGAAAAAATTATGATATATGGGGATTATGATGTTGATGGTATTACTAGTACAGTAATTTTATATTCGTATTTAAATTCTAATGGGTGGGATGTAGATTATTATATACCCAATCGGTTAGAAGAAGGATATGGACTTAATAAAGAAGCATTAACATGGATTTATCAACAAGGAACCAATCTAGTGATTACCGTAGATACAGGTATTACAGCAATAGAAGAAGTAGCATATGGAAATCAATTAGGCTTAGATATTATTATTACAGATCATCATGAATGTCAAGAAACTTTACCCTCTGCTTATGCCGTAATTAATCCAAAAAGAAAAGACAGTCTGTATCCTTTTTCTTCATTAGCAGGTGTAGGGGTAACATTTAAATTATTACAAGCTTTGGCAATAAAAGCGGGAAATAAAGAAGAGGTAGAGCAGTTTTTAGATATTGTTGCTTTAGGGACTATTGCAGATGTGGTTCCACTTGTAGATGAAAATCGTATTATTGCTAAAATAGGGTTAGAACAAATGAAAAAGAAACCACATCTGGGTATAGAGGCCTTATTAAAAATATCGGGTTATGATGGGAAAAGTCCTATTACCTCTGGTATAGTAGGATTTCGTTTAGCACCTCGATTAAATGCAGCAGGACGTTTAGGGGATGCAAAGAAAGGTGTCGAATTGTTTTTAGCATCTACCCAAGAAGAGGCTATTACTATTGCAGAGCGGTTAGATATAGCAAATCAAGAACGACAAAGTATGGAACAAAAGATATTAAAGGAAGCTTTAGAAATTATTGAAGACAATAAAAGAATACAGGAAGATAAAGTGCTTGTAGTTGCTTCTGAAAAATGGCACCATGGTGTTCTTGGCATTGTAGCCTCACGTTTAATGGAGCAATTTTACAGACCAGTAATTTTATTGTGTATAGAAGAAGAATACGCTAAAGGATCGGCACGTAGTGTAGAAGGGTTTAATTTATTTGATTCATTATGTCATACTCAAGGTTTTCTTGAAAAATTTGGAGGACATGAAATGGCCGCTGGGTTGACTATTTCTGCAGATAAAATAGAACCTTTTCGTCAAGCAATTAATGCTTATGCAGAAAAAGTAATGAAAAAAGATACATTGATTCCTAAATTATCTATAGTAGAGGATATATCTCATGAACATATTACTTTGGATTTTATAGAGGAATTAGAGTCTTTAGAACCTTATGGAGAGGGCAATCCTCAACCTATTTTTTCTTATGTAGGCAAAATTGCTGTTCATCGAGCAGTAGGAAAAGAAGGAAAACATTTAAAATTGCAATTAAATAATGGTTTCAATCAGAATGTGGATGGTATCGGTTTTGGATTAGGACCATATCATGATCAAATGACTACCGATGAAACATTACAGATTGCAGGTATTATAGAACGAAATGAATGGAATGGAGAAATTAAACCTCAATTTATAATTTGTGATATGAAATCAGATTTTAAATCCATTATTCGAGAAAAATATGAATATTCTTTATATCATCTTTTTGCAGATCATCCATTTGAACCGGCAATTAAGAATGATGAAGATACTTGTACTCCTCTTGAAAATATTGTATTAACAGAAAAAACGCTTGTGATGGTACATACATGGCAAGCTTTTCAAGATGCATTACAATGGTGTTATAAACATTCTTCTTATGAAGTAAAATTATATTATAGAACATTAGATTCCGATTTTAAAATATCGAATTCTATTCATATTTTAGTCAATGGATGGGTAGATACATCGATCTTAAAACAATATCATCAAGTAATTGTATGGGATTTATATTGGATAAAAGGACAACAAAAGTCGCTTCAGAATAATACTATTTCTATTATTTCTTTAGATTTGTATCAACATAAAAAACAATTGAGTGTTATGCTACCCCAAAGAAAAGATTTTGAAAATCTTTATCGATATTTGCAAAGATTAGATATCTTACAACAACAAAAGATATCTTCGCATAAATTATATCATGAAATACAAGATCAGTTTCAAATGAGTTTGTTTACTGCTTTACACTGTTTAGATATATTTCAAGAACTAGATTTATTGCAATATCAATACAATAGAAAAACATTTTCTTTTGCTTTTGGTTCTCAAGAGAAGACTTCTTTGCAAAGGTCTACGAGATATCAAAAATTACAACGTTGGAAACAATTGTATCAATAAGTTTGAAAATCTTAAAAAATCTTTACTTATATTTAAAAAATCTGTTATACTAAATAAGAGGAGTATAGTAATTAAAGGAGCGTTTAATATGGATTTAAAATCAATGATTAGGACTATACCTGATTTCCCAAAAGACGGAATACTATTTAGAGACATAACAACGGTACTGCAAAATCCAGAAGGACTACAAATGGCTATTGATGCACTCTATGAAAAATTAAAAGGTGAAGAATTTGATTGTATTATAGGACCGGAGTCTAGAGGTTTTATTTTTGGAGTTCCTTTGGCTTATAAAATGAAAAAGGGATTTATTCCTGTAAGAAAAGCAGGAAAGTTACCTTATAAAACAAAGCAAAAAACATACAATTTAGAGTATGGAACAGCAACCATAGAAATTCATGCCGATGCTATTCAACTAGGACAAAAAGTAGTGGTGGTAGATGATTTGTTGGCGACAGGTGGAACTTCTAAAGCTATTATTGAGTTGATAGAAGAAATGGGCGGAGAAGTTGTTAAATTAGTGTACTTAATTGAGTTGGATTCTTTAAAAGGAAAAGAACAGTTAGGAAACCACAGTATTGAATCCATTATACAGTATTAAAGTTATTTAAAAAAATAGAGAAAAACAGATCCTTTTAGTTTTTTGACTGAAAAGGGTCTATTTTTATTTCTAAAAAATGAGAATACAAAACTTAGGATTTACAAGAGGTGTAAGCTATATTATAATGATAAGATATAAGAAATATATGATATAATAAAAGTATGTTAGTGGATAATAATAGAATCTTCAGGGAATGAGTGAATATGATGCCAGATAAATTATATGAACAATTAATAAAAAAAATGCAATCCTACCATCCCTCTGATGATTTTTCCATGGTTGAAAAGGCTTATAAGCTTGCCAAAGAAGCCCATGCCAATCAAGCGAGAAAATCGGGGGAACCTTATATTATCCATCCATTGGCAGTGGCCTCTATTTTGGCAGATTTAGAACTCGATATTGAATCGATTACAGCAGGTATTCTTCATGATGTTGTAGAGGACACTGAATATACTACTGCTCAAATTACAGAAATGTTTAATGAAGAAGTAACTTTGCTAGTTGATGGTGTAACAAAATTAGGACGAATTCCTTATTCTACAGATAAGGAAGAAATTCAAGCAGAAAATTACCGTAAAATGTTTTTAGCTATGGCTAAAGATATTCGTGTCATTTTGATTAAATTAGCGGATCGTTTGCATAATATGCGAACATTACGATATATGCCACCTGAAAAACAAAAAGAAAAAGCAAAGGAAACTTTGGATCTTTATGCTCCTTTGGCTCATCGTTTAGGGATTTCTAAAATAAAAGTAGAATTAGAAGATTTATCTTTACGATATTTAGATCCAGAAGCATATTATGATTTAGTAGAAAAAATTGCTCGAAAACGTTCAGAAAGAATCGATTTTGTAGAAAAAATCGTAGAAAATGTTCGAGATAAATTAAAAGAAGCAGGAATCGAAGCTACAGTAGAAGGAAGACCAAAACATTTTTTTAGTATTTATAAAAAAATGGTAAGTCAAAATAAAACCCTTGATCAAATTTATGATTTATTTGCTGTTCGAGCTATTGTAGATTCTGTAAAAGATTGTTATGGTGTGCTAGGGATTATTCATGAAATGTATAAACCTATTCCAGGGCGTTTTAAAGATTATATTGCTATGCCAAAACCTAATATGTATCAATCTTTGCATACTACTTTAATTGGACCAGAAGGAGAACCTTTTGAAATACAAATTCGAACATGGGAAATGCATCGTACCGCTGAATATGGAATTGCAGCTCATTGGAAATATAAGGCTGGTAAAAGTAATAGCAAGATGGAAGATAGTGCAGAAAAAAAATTAACTTGGTTACGACAAATTTTAGAATGGCAACGAGATTTATCCGATAATAAGGAATTTATGAAAGCTATTAAATTAGATCTTAATATTTTTAATGATCAAGTTTATGCTTTTACACCTAGAGGAGATGTTGTGAATCTTCCTAAAGGATCAACACCCATTGATTTTGCTTATAATATTCATAGTGCTGTAGGAAATAAAATGGTAGGTGCTCGTATCAATGGTCGAATTGTTACTTTTGATTATCAAATTAAAAATGGGGATCGCGTAGAAATCCTAACTTCTCAAAATTCTAAAGGACCAAGCAGAGATTGGCTAAATGTTGTAAAAAGTTCTCAGGCTAGAAATAAAATTAATCAGTGGTTTAAAAAAGAATTTAAAGAAGAAAATATTGTTAGAGGAAAAGAATTATTAGAAAAAAACGCAAGAAACAAAGGGTTAAATATTAATGACTTATTAAAACCTGAATGGATGGATATTATTCGGCGAAAATATGGTTTTCATGATTGGGATTCTATTTGTGCAGCTGTAGGTCATGGAGGAATTAAAGAAGGACAAATTGTTCGTCGTTTGTATGAAGAGTATCAAAAAGAGCAAAATAAAAATAAGACAGAAGATGAACTTTTACGTGAAAATCAAGAAAATATAACAGAACGACAAACTAAGAAAAAATCTAAAACAGGAATTGTTGTAAAAGGTGTAGAAGATGTAGCGGTACGATTTTCTAAATGTTGTAATCCAGTACCTGGAGATGAGATTATTGGGTTTATTACTCGGGGACGAGGAGTATCCATTCATCGTACAGACTGTGATAATATGATTCATTTATCAGAAGAAGAAAGACAACGATTAATTGAAGCTGAATGGTATGTAGAAGATAATAAAGATTTTTATTATCAAACAGAAATTCAAGTAATTGGAGATGATCGTTTAGGATTGCTTATTGATGTTTCACGTGTATTGACGGACGAGAAAATTGTAGTAAAATCGTTAAATGCAAGATCAACAAAAGATAGAGAAACATTTTTTAATATTACTATTGAAATACATGGAAAACAACAGTTAGAAAAGTTAACAAGTAAATTACAAAATATATCTGGTGTTCATGAAATTATTCGTCCCCGTAATTAGGAGGGAAAAAATGAGAGCCGTTGTACAAAGAGTCCTTAAAGGACAAGTGACAGTAGAAGAGGAAGTAATTGGTTCTGTTAATCAAGGACTGGTAGTATTAATTGGATTTCAATCAACAGATGATGAAAAAACGATTCAATATATGATAGACAAGATTTTTAATCTTCGTATTTTTGAAGATCAAGAGGGAAAAATGAATCGTTCACTAGTAGATATACAAGGTGGATTGTTAATTGTTCCTAATTTTACTTTATATGGAGATTGCCGAAAGGGACGACGTCCAAGTTTTACTTCTGCTGCCCCACCTCAACAAGCTGAAGTACTTTTTCAAAAGTATATAGAAAAAGCTTATGAAGTAGGAGAGGAAAAAGGAGTTTTTATTCAAGAAGGTCAATTTCAAGCAGATATGAAAGTAGAGTTAGTGAATGATGGACCGATTACATTAATTATAGATAGTGATAAAATTTTATAATTGATGATTAAGAATTATGTAGAGCTTATAAGGAGGTAATAATGGAAATTATTCAAATGGTTTTAGGTAGATTACAAACCAATTGTTATATTATAGGAGATACGAAAACAAAAGAAGCGGTTATTATTGATCCTGGATATCCAGGTTCAAAATTACTAGCGATAATAGAAAATAAGGAATGGGATATAAAAGGTATTTGGTTAACGCATGGCCATTTTGATCATATAGGTGCTATTCCTTTTTTAAAAGAATCATTAGGAGTTGATGTATGGATTTATACTTTGGAAAATGAATATTTAAAAAATCCAGAGATGAATCTTTCATCTGGTTTTTTATCTCATCCATTTTCCTTTGAAGCGGATCATTTAATAGAAGAAGGAGATACGTTGCAGATAGGATCTTTTTCGTTTCAAGTGATCCATGTTCCCGGGCATACGATAGGGAGTGTTTGTTATTATGAACCCAAAGAAAAGATTTTATTTTCTGGCGATGCATTATTTCAAGGAGCAATCGGGCGAACGGATTTACCAAAAGGAAATCTTTCTGATCTAATGTTTCATATTAAAAATAAGGTATTGACGTTGCCTGATGAAATAATTGTATATCCAGGACATGGACCAAAGACTACGATTGGAGCAGAAAAAAGAAATAATCCTTATGTATCGGATCCATGGTATGAAAATAATTTTTAATTTAGTAAGGAGTTCATAATGATAACTGTTATATTGATAGGACATAAGTTTCAGTATGAAATAGAACATTTGTTAAAAGCTTTTTACCCTCAAGAAGAATTTCAATTTATTTTTACTCATCGAGTGAAACCATCCTTATCATTAGAAAATAGTAAGGTATATATCTATAGTGTGTGGGAAGGAAAAAGATTTTATGGAGAAATTCATGTAAATAGAAAAGTATATCAAAAAGAGTATCAAGAAGATCTTATGGATATGGAAGAGATTCCAAGAAGAAAAAAAGCTAAACGTCTTTTAAAAAGAGTTTTATATGAAGCCATGGTATTATATCAAAAACGTCCTTTGCCTTGGGGAATCTTAACAGGCATTCGGCCTACGAAGATTGTTCACGAGTTATTGGAACATGAGTATTCAGATGAAAAGATTAGTACAATATTATCGA
Organism: Candidatus Epulonipiscium sp.; assembly: GCA_012524135.1. Classification (GTDB taxonomy): domain Bacteria; phylum Bacillota; class Clostridia; order Lachnospirales; family JAAYNZ01; genus JAAYNZ01. Next base: position 10,799 of record JAAYSE010000085.1, read on the forward strand.
AACAGTATCATATTCAACCAGATAAAATTTCGTTATTGAAACAAGTGGCTAAAAAAGAAAAAAAGATTTTAGATCAAAATAAACCAAGAGAAATAAGTATTTATATAGGCATCCCTTTTTGTCCTACGCGATGTATATACTGTTCTTTTACTTCTTATCCAATAGAAAAATGGAAGGATTATGTAGATACTTATATAAGATCTTTAATGAAAGAAATCGAAGCTTTTCAATATATTTATAAAAATTATCCTATTAAAAGTTTATATATAGGAGG
>JAAYSE010000086.1 GCA_012524135.1 Candidatus Epulonipiscium sp.
ATGGTATAAGAGAGGAGAAAGACCTGTGATAAATAAAATGGAGATGCAAGCCCTATTAAAAGGGGAACATAAAAATCCACATCATATTTTGGGAATGCATAAAATTGAGATAGAAGAAAATACATATATAATTGTGAATGCGTTTGTACCTAATGCAAAAGAGATTTTTGTTATTGATGAAAGAAATGCAGAAAAAAAATATAAAATGAAAAAAATTAATCCAGAAGGTTTTTATTCTATAATTTTTTATAAGGATTCAAAATATTTTCTATATCAATTAGAAATTTATGATTATCATGGAAATACATGGACTACCTATGATCCATACTCTTTTATGCCTGTTTTAACAGATTTGGATTTATATTTATTTGGAGAAGGAACTCATTATCGTATTTATGAAAAATTAGGCGCACATATAATGGAGATGAATGGAGTATCGGGAGTTTTATTTGCTACGTGGGCTCCCAATGCAAAACGAGTCAGTGTAGTAGGGGATTTTAATGAGTGGGATGGTAGGAGACATCCTATGAGAATGTTGGATGGGTCTGGTATATGGGAACTTTTTATTCCAGGATTACAAACCTTGGATAAATATAAGTATGAAATAAAAACTCAATATAATCAAATTTTATTGAAAGCAGATCCGTATGGATTTTATCATGAACTTCGTCCAAAAACAGCTTCACTTATTTATCATTTATCATCCTATGATTGGCAAGATGAAGAATGGTTAATGCAACGGAAAATGAAATCTTTATTAAATCAACCGATATCGATTTATGAAATACATTTAGGATCGTGGAAACGAAAATTAGAAGAAGGAAATCGTTGGTTAACATATAGGGAATTAGCACATGAATTAGTTCCTTATGTAAAAGAAATGGGTTATACTCATATCGAGTTAATGCCTATTTTAGAACATCCTTTTGATGATTCTTGGGGTTATCAAGTAACAGGATATTATGCCCCAACAAGTCGTTTTGGAACCCCTAAAGAGTTTAAATATTTTATTGATTATCTTCATCAAAATAATATAGGAGTTCTTTTAGATTGGGTTCCAGCTCATTTTCCTAAGGATGCCCATGGATTAATTCAATATGATGGTACCGCTTTATATGAACATCAAGATCCACGTCGATCAGAACATCCCCATTGGGGGACGTTGACTTTTAATTATGGTAGAAATGAAATAAAAAATTTTTTAATTGCCAATGCATTATTTTGGTTAGAAGAATATCACATGGATGGATTACGAGTAGATGCAGTAGCTTCTATGTTATATTTAGATTATGGACGTTCGGAAGGAGAATGGATTCCCAATCATTTTGGAGGGAATGAAAATTTAGAGGCTATAGAATTTTTTAAACATTTAAATTCCATTGTATATCAGAAGTTTCCGGATATTTTGATGATTGCAGAAGAATCTACCGCGTGGCCAAATGTATCTAGACCTACCAATATAGGAGGTCTAGGATTTGGTTTTAAATGGAATATGGGATGGATGAATGATGTATTACGATATTTTAAAAAAGATCCTATTTATAGAAAGTATCATCATAATGATGTCACATTTGGTCTTACCTATAGTTTTACAGAAAATTTTATCTTACCTCTTTCTCATGATGAAGTGGTTCATGAAAAAGGTTCTATTATTGGAAAAATGCCAGGGGATGATTGGAAAAAGTTTGCAAATGCAAGAGTGCTATATGGTTTTATGTTTGCTCATCCAGGAAAAAAATTATTGTTTATGGGAAATGAAATTGGTCAATGGAATGAATGGAATGTATCACAAAGTTTAGATTGGCATTTATTGAAATATAATTTACATAAGCAGTTACAAAATTATGTAAAGGATTTAAATTATTTTTATTATAGAGAACCAGCTTTATGGAAAGATGATTTTACATCTCAAGGATTTGAATGGATTAATTATACGGATTTTCAAGCTAGTATCCTTTCTTTTATACGTAAAGATCCACAAACAAAAGATTTTATTGTTATTGTTTGTAATTTTACTCCGATGCCTCATGAACAGTATCGAATAGGGGTACCTGAAAAAGGAGTATATAAAGAAGTTTTTAACAGTGATGCTACGATATATGGAGGTAGTGATGTCATAAATGAATACCGTATACCAGTAGAACAAAGAGAATGGGATGGCCGTAATTATTCTATTTCACTTCGAGTACCACCTTTAGGAATTACTATGTTAAAAAAAGATTAAAAACCTTATAAGGTTTTTAATCTTTTTTTGTTTTCTTCAATAGTTTTTTGCATTATTTCTTTCGAGGGACCTCCGATCATATTTCTGCGATTTACACATTCCTCTAATGAAATAGCTGTATAAATAGTTTCGTCAAAATGAGGAGAAATCATTTGGTATTCTTCTAATGATAATTGTTCTAATGTTTTATCTTGTTGAATGCAATAAAGTACTAGTTTTCCAATAACTTCATGAGCAGTACGAAAAGGAATTCCTTTTTTTACGAGATAATCAGCTGCATCTGTAGCATTAGTAAATCCTCCACTTGCTGCTTGATACATTTTTTCTTTGGAAAAGGTGCTTGTCTGTAGCATTTGAGTAAAAATGGGAAGACACATTTTGACGGTATCAATAGAATCAAAGATCAATTCTTTATCTTCTTGCATATCTTTATTATAAGCTAGAGGTAGTCCTTTCATGACTGTTAAAAGTCCCATTAAATTGCCATAAACCCTTCCTGTTTTACCACGAACTAATTCAGCAATATCTGGATTTTTTTTCTGAGGCATGATGCTGCTTCCAGTACTAAAAGCATCATCTAACTCCATAAATCTAAATTCATGAGAAACCCAAAGAATAATTTCTTCAGAAAATCGACTTAAATGCATCATAAGAATAGATAAAGTACTAAGTAGTTCAATGCAAAAATCTCGATCTGAAACTCCGTCGATACTATTATAAGTAATATTTTCAAAGTTTAAATTTTGTGCTACAAATGTACGATCTAAAGGATAAGTAGTAGTAGCTAAAGCCCCTGAACCAAGAGGCATATGATTCGTACTTTTGAAAACATTTTTTAATCGTTGTCGATCTCGATGAAACATTTCAAAATAAGCCATGAAATGATGTGCAAGTGTAATAGGTTGTGCTCTTTGTAAATGAGTATACCCTGGCATAATAGTATCCATATGTTTTTCAGCAATTTTAATAAGAGTTTTTTCCAATTTTTGAATCATAGAATCAATATGAACAATTTCATCTTTTACATACATTCTCATATCAAGGGCAACTTGATCGTTACGACTGCGACCTGTATGCAATTTTTTTCCTACATCTCCAATTCTTTCTATTAATAAAGTTTCAATATTCATATGAATATCTTCAGCAGTAATATCAAAGTCGATCGCTCCAGCATCAATATCTTTTAAAATCGAAAGTAAACCATCCTTGATTATCTTTGCTTCTTGTTTGGAAATAATATTTTGTTGACCTAACATAGTAACATGAGCAATACTTCCCATGATATCTTGGCGATAGAGCCTTTGATCAAAAGTAATAGAAGAATTGAAATGATCAACTGCTTGATCGGTTGATTTTGAAAATCGTCCACTCCATAATTTCATTTCAGTAACCACCTTCTAGTTTTGTTTTTTCATTAAAGCACGAACTTTTAAAGGAAGACCAAAGAGGTTAATAAAGCCTTCTGCATCTTTATGATCGTATAAATCTCCTGTTGTAAAACTAGCAATATTTTCATTGTAAAGGGAATAGGGAGAAGTGGTTCCAGCAGAGATAATATTACCTTTATATAATTTTAATTGGACGGTTCCAGATACTGTTTCTTGTGTAGAATCAACAAAGGCAGAAAGTGCTTCACGTAAAGGAGTAAACCATTCACCATTATAAACTAATTCGGCAAATTTAATACCGACTATTTGTTTATAAGCAAATGTTTGTTTATCTAAACACATTCGTTCTAATTCTTCGTGAGCATAATAAAGAATGGTTCCGCCAGGAGTTTCATAAATTCCTCTTGATTTCATACCGACTACTCGATTTTCTAAAATATCTGCAATACCAATACCATTTTTTCCACCTAATTCATTTAATGTTTCAAGGAGAGTTATGGCATCTAATTCCTTCCCGTTTAAGTGAGTAGGAATACCTTTATTAAAAGTAATTTCAATATAAGTAGGTTTATCCGGTGCTTTTTCAGGGGTAACAGATAATTTTAATAAAGAATCAAATAAAGGTTCTTTAGAAGGATCCTCTAATTCTAAGCCTTCATGACTGAGGTGCCATATATTTTTATCTCTACTATAACTTTCTTCTTTCGTCATAGGACAAGGAATATTTCGTTCTAGACAATAATTGATTTCATCTTCTCTAGATTGTAGATCCCATATTCTCCAAGGAGCAATAATTTTTAGATGAGGAGCTAATGCTTTTACTGTTAATTCAAAACGTACTTGGTCATTTCCTTTTCCGGTACAACCATGACAAATGGCTTCTGCACCTTCTTTTAAAGCAATATCAATTAAACGTTTAGCTATAACAGGGCGAGCCATAGAAGTTCCTAATAAATATTTTCCTTCATAGATGGCTCCAGCTTTTAAAGTGGGCCATATATATTCAGTAATAAATTCTTCTGTTACATCTTCAATATATAATTTACTAGCACCACTAGCCATTGCTCTTTCTTGTAATCCTTCTAATTCATCTTTTTGACCTACATTGACACATACTGCAATTACTTCATAATCATAATTTTCTTTTAGCCATGGAATAATTACAGTTGTATCTAATCCACCAGAATATGCCAATATAATTTTCTTTTTCATCATAAATCCCTCCATAAAAATATAATTGATTTTAATAATTATACGATAAAAAATATAAATATGCAATATTATTTCAAAAAATACTTGAATAAGTTATCTTTAAGATGTATAATTATAAAAAATTAAATAAACAAAATATTTTAAAAGAAGGTGAAAATATGATTAAAGTTGGAATAGTTGGTGCTACAGGATATGTAGGTGAAGAATTGATTCGTATATTATTGCATCATCCTGAAGTGAAAATAAGTTTTGCAACATCTAAAAGTTATGCAGGACAATCGATGGATTTAATTTATGGACATTTTAGAGAAAAATGTTCATTAATTTGTATGAAGGATGATTGGGAAAGTTTAAGTGAGGAGGCAGATGTGATTTTTTTAGCATTACCACATGGTATTGCATCGCATAAGATAACGGATTCTTTGTTACAAAAAACAAAAATGATTGATTTAGGAGCCGATTATCGTCTCAAAGATCAAAAAACATATGAAGATTGGTATCAAACAGTACATGGTAGTCCTCATTTATTACAAAAAGGGGTATATGGCCTTTGTGAATGGTATCGTGAAGATATTCAACAATCTTCTCTTATTGCTAATCCAGGTTGTTATACAACTTGTAGCATTTTAAGCTTAGCACCTCTTGTAAAGGAAAATTTAATTAAACCAGAAACTATTATTATTGATGCTAAATCAGGTGTTACCGGAGCAGGACGTTCTTTAAATTTAGCAAATCATTTTACGGAGTGTAATGAATCATTGAAAGCATATAAAGTGGCAGCTCATCGACATACTCCAGAAATTGAAGAACAGCTTAGTAAAATAGGTCATACATCTATTTGTCTTACTTTTACCCCTCATTTAGTACCGATGAATCGAGGAATTTTTGTTACGGCCTATGCTTCTATAAAAAATGGTGTAACAGAGAAACAAATCCGACAAGCATATAAAACATATTATGATAAAGAAACATTTATTAGACTTTTACCGGAAGGAGTATATCCAGAGACAAGATGGGTGAAAGGTTCTAATTATTGTGATATTTCTCTTACTTTAGATAAAAGAACAGGACGAGTGATTGTATTAGGTACGTTAGATAATCTTGTAAAAGGGGCAGCTGGTCAAGCGGTCCAAAATATGAACCTTTTGTTTGATTTTCCAGAAACAATGGGTTTAGAGGCAACTCCCATTTTCCCTATTTAAAAAGTATGGGATCGTATGGGGATATAAGAGATAAATTTCTTTTAGAAATTATAAGAGTAAAGGTTATTTGTTATAAAATATAATTTTAAATTATAAAAGGAGATAGAAGTGATGCAAATAGTACAAGGTGGTGTAACGGTTCCCTTAGGTTTTCAAGCGATAGGAGACCATATAGGTATTAAAAAGAAACGTAAAGATTTATCTTTATTATATAGCAAAACACCTGCCCAAGTAGCAGGTGTATTTACAACAAATGTAGTAAAAGCAGCACCGGTCATTTGGAATCAACAAATTGTAAAAAAATATGAAAAGGCACAGGCTGTTGTTATAAATAGTGGAAATGCTAATGCTTGTACAGGAAAACAAGGAGTTGTAGATACAGAAAAAATGGCAGAAACAACAGCATATAGTTTAGGTTTACAACCTAAAGATGTGTTAGTTGCATCAACCGGAGTAATTGGAACTTTTTTACCAATTGAAAAAATCTGTACAGGAATTAAAAATATAGTACCAATGCTTTCTGATTCTTTGGACGGAGGATCTAAGGCAGCAGAAGGAATTATGACAACAGATACTTTTATAAAAGAAATTGCGGTTGAATTTTCTATCGATAATCAAATTGTACATATAGGTGGAATGGCTAAAGGATCTGGAATGATTCATCCTAATATGGCTACGATGTTATCGTTTATTACAACGGATATTTCTATTTCGCAAACATTGCTGCAAAAGGCATTAAAGGAAACAGTAGAAGATTCTTATCATATGATTTCTGTAGACGGAGATACTAGTACGAATGATATGGTTTTGGTTTTAGCGAATGGGTTAGCTAACAATATAGGTATTCAGGAAGAGAATGAAGCTTATTTTAAATTTAAACAGGCTCTTCAATATGTCAATATTTATTTAGCTAAACAAATTGTGAAAGATGGAGAGGGTGCTACCAAGCTTTTAGAAGTACAAATACAACAAGCTAAGACAAAACAACAGGCAAAGCAGTTAGCAATGTCAATTTTGACTTCAAATTTAGTGAAGACAGCTTTTTTTGGAGAAGATGCAAATTGGGGGAGAATTTTGGCTGCCATGGGATATTCAGGAGTTCCCTTTAATCCTAGTAAAATAAGTATTAATTTTACTAGCAAGGAAGGTTCTATTTGGTTAATGAAGCAAGGAAAAGTATTAAACTTTAATGAACAAAAGGCAAAAGAAATATTAAAAGAAGAAGAAATTCAGATTCACATATTTTTATATGAAGGGAAAGAAAAGGCTACAGCTTGGGGATGTGACTTAAGTTATGATTATGTTAAAATTAATGGAAGTTATCGAACATGAAAGGATAAAAAAGGAGGGATTAGTTTGGAACATATAATTTTAAAAGCAAAAACAGTGGTAGAAATACTTCCTTATATTAAAAAATTTTCCAAAAGTATTATTGTAATTAAATATGGCGGAAGTGCCATGTTAGATGAAAAAATACAAATGTCTATTATGCAGGATATTGCCTTAATGAAATTAGTAGGACTTCAACCTATAGTAGTTCATGGAGGAGGTCCTAAAATTAATGAAACCCTTCAGAAAGTAAATAAAAAATCAATGTTTATTGATGGGTTACGAGTTACAGATGCAGAGACAATGGAAATTGTTGAAATGGTTTTATCAGGGAAAATTAATAAAGATATTGTGCAAGGGTTAGAAAATAGTGGAGTTCATGCAGTAGGTATTTCAGGTAAGGATGGGAATACTATTCAGGCTCATAAAGCATATGCAAATGGAAAAGATATTGGTTTTGTGGGAGAAGTAGAAAAAATTAATATAGAACTTATTCATCATTTAATTAATAATAATTTTATTCCCGTCATTGCTCCTGTTGGAACTGATCAAAATGGAAATACTTATAATATTAATGCAGATTATGCTGCATTAGCAATTGCGGGGAAATTAAAGGCAAAAAAATTAATTTTTTTAACAGATGTAGAGGGAGTTTTAGAAGATGTAGCAGATGGTAATTCATTAATTTCTAAATTGTATGTAGATGAAATAGAATCTTATATGGATAGAGGAATTATTTCTGGTGGAATGATCCCTAAGGTAAAGGCATCAGTAAAAGGAATAGAAAAAGGGGTAGAACAAGTTCATATTTTAGATGGAAGAGTAGAACATTGCTTATTATTAGAAGTATTTACTCAAAAAGGAATTGGAACTATGATTGAAAAAAGGGGAGAATTGTATGATGCAAAGTTGGGTTGAAAGAGGGGAAAAAGTACGAATGAATACGTATTCTTCTTTTCCTATTGTAATGGAAAAAGGAAAAGGAGTTTATATTTGGGATGTGAAAGGGAACAAGTACTTGGATTTTGGAGCAGGTATTGCTGTCAATGCTTTAGGTTATGGAAATGACACGTATATAGAGACTGTATCGAATCAATTACGTCGTCTATGTCATTGTTCTAATTTATATTGGAATCAACCATCTATCGAGGTCGCTGAATATTTAGTAAAAAATACTTGTTTCCAACGAGTATTTTTTTGTAATAGTGGTGCGGAGGCTGTAGAAGGAGCTTTAAAACTAGGTCGAAAGTATGGTAAAAAAATGAAAGGTAATCATAGTTGTCGAATTATTAGTATGCAGCAATCTTTTCATGGACGGACATTAGGTGCAATTACTGTAACAGGGCAAGAAAAATATCAAAAAGCTTTTACTCCTTTATTACCTGGAGTAGATTATGTTCCTTTTAATGATTTCGCTGCTTTAAAGAAAGCTATATCAGAAGAAACTTGTGCTATTTTATTAGAACCGATTCAAGGTGAAGGGGGAATATGGCCGGCAAAAAAAGAATATTTACAAGCAGTAAGAAAGTTGTGTACAGAAAATCATATTTTACTTATAGTTGATGAAGTACAAACCGGCATAGGTAGAACTGGAAATTTATTTGCTTATGAATGTTATGATATAGAACCGGATATTCTTGCTACAGCTAAAGGATTAGGTGGTGGAATTCCTATCGGTGCTATTTTAGCGAAAGAAGAGGTAGCTAGTTGTTTTATGCCAGGGGATCATGCATCTACTTTTGGAGGAAATCCTTTATCTTGTTCAGCAGCTAAAGTTGTTTTACAAAAATTATTAGAAGAAGGATTATTAGAAGAAGTGAAGAAAAATTCTAAGTATCTGCAACAAGGTTTGCTTTATTTACAAGAGAAATATAATTTTATTAAAGAAATACGTGGTATAGGATTGATGAAAGGGCTTGAATTTCATATTCCAATAGCAGAAATTATTAAAGAATGCATAGATCAAGGTCTTTTACTCGTTGGAGCAGGATCTCATGTGATTCGTTTTGTACCACCTTTGGTGATTAGTAAAAAAGAAATTGAAGAAGGAATACAAATATTAGATCAAGTTCTTCAAAGAATTCATAAAAATACAATAAAATAAATATTAAATAGGCTTAGTTAGAATGAAATTCATGCTTAGTGTAATTTCGAGTTTTCAAATATTCTGATTAGTTATTGACGGAGATATGAATTTTGGTATATAATCAAATATAAAACTAGATTTTTAAATAAAGAATTTTATGTATTATTGGATGCATAAAAGTGACGAAATAACAGGAGGAATATTATGAAACGAGTTTATAATTTTTCGGCAGGACCTAGTGTATTACCAGAAAGTGTATTAAAAGAAGCGCAAAAAGAAATGTTATGTTATCAAGATTCAGGAATGTCTGTTATGGAAATGAGTCATCGTTCTGAAGCATATGGAAAAATCATTCAAGAAGCAGAACAACTTTTAAGAGAATTAATGAATATACCATCAAACTATAAAGTGCTTTTTTTACAAGGTGGGGCTTCTAGTCAGTTTGCAATGGTTCCTTTGAATTTATTTAGAAAAAATAAAAAAGCAGATTATGTAAATACAGGGGTATGGTCTAAAAAAGCTATTAAAGAAGCTAAAAGATATGGAAATATTCGGATTGTTGCTTCTTCAGAAGAAGAAGGATTTAATCATATTCCAGAATTAGATTCTACAAAGTTTGATCCTGATGCTGATTATTTTTATATTGTTAGTAATAATACGATTTATGGAACTAGATATACCGATCTACCTGATACAGGAGAGGTACCTTTAGTGGCAGATATGTCTTCTAATATTTTATCAGAGGTATGTGACGTATCTAAGTTTGGTATTATTTTTGCAGGAGCACAAAAGAACATGGGACCTGCAGGACTGACTGTGGTTATTATAAGAGAAGATTTAATAGGTCATGCGATGGATATTACACCTACTATGTTTAATTATAAAACTCATGCAGATGCTAATTCTATGTTTAATACTCCACCTACATATAGTATTTATATTGCTAAATTAGTTTTTTCATGGTTGAAAGAACAAGGTGGTATTTTGGCTATGGAAAAAAGAAACAAAGAAAAAGCAAAAATATTATATGATTATTTAGATCAGTCAACGTTATTTAAAGGAACTGCAGCAAAAAAAGATCGTTCTTTGATGAATATACCTTTTGTTCTTCCAACAGAAGAATTAAATAAGGCTTTTATTCAAGAAGCTATTCAACAAGGATTCGTTAATTTAAAAGGTCATCGTAGTGTAGGAGGAATGCGAGCTAGCATTTATAATGCAATGCCTACAGAAGGGGTTATAAAATTAGTTACTTTCATGAAAGAATTTGAAGAAAAACATGCAAAATAATAGGGGGATTAGAATGTTTAATATTCAAGTATTGAATAAAATTTCACAACAAGGGCTTGATTTACTTGCAAAAGATCAATATTCTCTTGTGGAAAAAACAGAAGATGTAGATGGTATTTTAGTACGAAGTACAAAAATGCATGATATGGAGTTTCCTAATTCTCTAAAAGCGATTGCAAGAGCTGGAGCGGGAGTAAATAATATTCCTATTGATCAATGTTCAGAAAAAGGTATTGTTGTTTTTAATACACCAGGAGCTAATGCGAATGCAGTAAAAGAATTAGTAATTGCTGGACTATTACTTTCATCTCGAAAGATTATAGATGGTATAGAATGGGCTAAATCCTTAGTAGATAAAGAGAAAGAAGTACCTAAGTTAGTTGAAAAAGGAAAAAGTGCATTTGCAGGACAAGAAATACAAGGAAAAACAGTAGGAATTATTGGCTTAGGAGCTATAGGTGTTTTAGTAGCTAATGCCGCTCATTCTTTAGGAATGGAAGTTTTAGGATACGATCCTTTTATTTCTGTACAAGCTGCATGGGGATTGTCTAGAGGAGTTAAACGTGCTAATACCTTAGAGGAATTGTTAAAGTCCTCTGATTATATTACTTTACATTTACCTCTAATGGAAAATACAAAAAATTTATTGGATCAAGACGCATTTTCGTTGATGAAAAAAGGGGTACGGGTATTAAATTTTGCTAGGGGTGGACTTGTTGATCCTTTAGCTCTTAAAAAAGCGATTGAAGATGAAATTGTAGCTAGTTATATTACTGATTTTCCTGAAGAATCATTCTTGCAAATGGATAAGGTTATTTGTATACCTCATTTAGGAGCTTCTACCTCAGAGTCAGAAGAAAATTGTGCTATTATGGCTGTTACGGAATTAAAAGAATACCTAGAAAATGGGAATATACGTAATTCTGTAAATTATCCCGAATGTGTTATGCCAAGAAGAGGTGTTCCCTATCGTATAACAATTAATCATGGGAATGTACCTAATATGGTAGGTCAAATTACTACATTATTAGCACAATATCATATTAATATTGAAGATATGTTAAACAGAAGTAAAAATAATTATGCCTATACTATGCTAGATGTTGCTGATGCTCCTACAGAAGAATTAATTCAAAAGATTAAGGATATTAAAGGGGTTAGTAGGGTTCGTATTTTATAAAAAAGATATTAAATTCTATTTTATAGATCTTTAAATTCAAAGATAAGTATCTATATAGCTCTCCTACTCAGATTGTTATAGGGTTGTTTATATGAATCATTTAAGAAGGTTGCAGATCGAGCAAATATAGGTACTTACTACAAAGTATTTAAATTTATGAACTTGGATATTTATATTGAAAAAATATAGTAATTAAGGAGGAAAATTATTGGCTATAATAAAACCTTTTGCTGCCTTTCGCCCAGTTTCTACTATTGTTTCACAAGTGGCCGCATTACCTTATGATGTAATGGATCGGCAAGAGGCAAAAGAAATGGCAAAAAATAATATCCATTCGTTTTTACATGTGGATAAGGCTGAAATTGATTTACCAGATGATGTTCATCCTTATGATGAACAAGTTTACCAAAAGGCAAGAGAAAATTTATATAAAATGATGGAAGAAGGTGTTTATCAACAGGATCAAACTCCTTCTTTATACTTATATCGGTTAACGATGGCAGGACGTGCTCAAATAGGTATTGTGGGTTGTCTTCCTATTGATGCCTATCTTCAGAACGATATTAAAAAACATGAATTGACAAGAGCAGACAAAGAACAAGATCGAATACGTCATGTTGATACCTGTAATGCTCATACGGGTCCTATATTTTTAACTTATCCTCAACAACATTCTCTTGATCAATTGATTGAAGAATACGTAGAGAAAAATGATCCAGTTTATGATTTTACTTCTTCAGATCAAGTGCAACATGAAGTATGGCATATTTTTGATCCAAAGGTTATACAATTAATTCAAAAAAACTTTCAAAATATACCTACTTTATATATTGCAGATGGGCATCATCGAGCTGCTTCAGCAGTAAAAGTAGGGCAACAAAGAAGAAAAGAAAATCCTAATTATACAGGTGAAGAAGAATTTAATTTTTTCTTAGGAGTACTTTTCCCTCATAATCAACTTCAAATTTTAGATTATAATCGAGTAGTGAAAGATTTAAATGGATGGACAAAAGAAGAATTCTTATTAGCAATACAATCTTCTTTTATTGTATCACCTTGGACTGGATGCGAACCTTATCGACCTACGAAACCTCATATTTTTGGAATGTATTTAGATAATCAATGGTATGTATTAGAAGCAAAAGATACAATAATTAATTTTTCTGATCCAGTAGCTCGATTAGATGTTTCTATTTTGCAAAAGTATTTATTACATCCTATTTTAGGAATTCAAGATCCAAGAACAGATGAACGTATTGATTTTATTGGTGGTATTCGAGGTTTAAAAGAGTTAGAAAAACGAGTAAATAATGATATGATTGTGGCTTTTTCAATGTATCCAACAACAATTGAAGAATTAATGGAAGTTGCTGATCAAGATAAACTTATGCCTCCAAAATCAACTTGGTTTGAGCCTAAACTGCGAAGTGGTATTTTTATTCATACGTTAGATTAAAAATGAAGGGTATATGATAGTTATATAATATAATTTATTTCGTATAAATTTAGAGATTGCCTCTCATACTAATATTGTAAAATATTTTTTGAAAGGGGCAATCTTATGAGTATGAATAGATTTACTACAGGAATGATTGTAGGAAGTATTGTAGGTGCTGTTGGCGTTATGATGAAAGATACAGATAAAAAAAGCAGAAGAAAAATGCTAAAGAGTAGTAAAAAAGCAATGAGAAAAGCCAGTGCTATTATGGATGATATTTTAACTATATATAAATAAAAAGATGGGATATCCCATCTTTTTATTTATATATAGTTAAAGAGAATTTTTATTACATAGCATTGACAAAGTATGTTTCCTTTCCTATAATTTTAATAATATAGAATAATGAAATATTCCCCTATCCAATTAGGGTTGGGGTTTCTTTATGTTTGATAATATATTATAATGTAAAAAGAAAATATATAGAAGTATTAATTTGTTTATACTTTTATTATAAACGGTGTAAACAAAAGGTTTTAGATAAATTCAGAAAGAAAATAGTCAATTGTAGTCGAGGAGGACAAAAATGAAAAATATAGGTTTAAATGAGTTACGTGAAAAGTATTTAGCTTTTTTTGAAAGCAAAAATCATTTAAGGATGAAAAGTTTTCCTTTAGTACCTCAACATGATAATAGCTTACTTTTAATTAATGCAGGGATGGCTCCTTTAAAACCCTATTTTACAGGACAAGAAACACCACCTAGAAAACGAGTAACTACTTGTCAAAAATGTATTCGTACTGGAGATATTGAAAATGTAGGGAAAACGGCAAGACATGCAACTTTTTTTGAAATGTTAGGTAATTTTTCCTTTGGAGATTACTTTAAAAAAGAAGCAATAGAATGGGCTTGGGAGTTTACTACTACGGTATTAGAATTACCTCAGGATCGAGTTTATATTTCGGTATATGAAGAAGATGATGAAGCTTATCAAATTTGGAATCAACATATAGGTGTTTCAGAAGATCATATTGTTCGTATGGGGAAGGAAGATAATTTTTGGGAGCTAGGAGTAGGACCTTGTGGGCCTTGTTCAGAATTATATTATGATCGAGGAGAAAAATATGGATGTGGCTCACCTGATTGTACTGTAGGTTGTGAATGTGATCGATTTATGGAGTTCTGGAATTTAGTTTTTACTCAATTTAATAAAGATGAAGATGGAAATTATCATCCTTTAGAGCATCCGAATATAGATACGGGTATGGGATTAGAAAGATTAGCAGCAATGATGCAGGATGTTCCTTCTATTTTTGATATTGATACAATAAAAGCAATTCGAGATCGAATTTGTGATTTAGCTGGGGTTGTTTATCAAGAGGATCCTGAAATGGATGTTTCTATTCGAATTGTAACAGATCATATACGTTCTGTTACGTTTATGACTTCTGATGGTATATTACCTTCTAACGAAGGTAGAGGTTATGTACTTCGAAGACTTTTACGTAGAGCAGCACGTCATGGAAAACGTCTAGGAATTAAAGGAATGTTTTTAGCTGATATATCTTCTACTGTTATTGAATTATCGAAGAATGCCTATCCAGAATTGGAAGAAAAACAAGAATATATATATAAAGTTTTATCGGTAGAAGAAGAAAGGTTTAATGAAACTATTGATCAAGGTTTAGCTATTTTAGAATCTTACATTAAAGAATTAAAAGAAAAGGGAACAAAAGTTTTATCAGGAAAAAAATGTTTTAAACTATATGATACATACGGCTTCCCATTTGATTTAACAAAAGAAATATTAGAAGAAGTGAATATGAAAGCTGATGAAATTGGTTTTCAAAAAGAGATGAGTAATCAAAAGGATCGTGCAAGAAATGCCAGAGAAGAAAGTAATTATATGGGGGCTAAAGATACTATATATCATCATATAGATCCATCATTAACGACAGAGTTTATAGGATATAAACATTTAGAAACGGATAATAGTCATATTCTTACTATAGTTTCTAATGATAACATGACGAAGGCAGCTAAAGAAGGAGATGAAGTTACTATTTTTGTAGATAGGACTCCTTTTTATGCAGCTAGTGGAGGACAAGTTGGAGATCAAGGAATAGCAAAAACAACATCCGGTAAAGTTAAAATTACAGACTGTATTTATACTCCAGGGAAAAAGATGGGTCATATAGGAAAAGTTATTCAAGGAACTATTCATGTAGGAGAACCTATATATTTAAAAGTAGATGAAGAACAAAGAATGGCTACAACACGTAATCATAGTGCTACTCATTTACTTCAAAAAGCATTACGAGATATCTTGGGAAATCATGTAGAACAAGCAGGATCTCATGTTTCTTCTAATCGACTTCGTTTTGATTTTACTCATTTTTCTCCTTTATCCGAAGAGGAGTTAAAGCAGGTAGAAAAACATGTGAATGAAAGTATTTTAAAGGCATTTCCTATATCTATTTTTGAAACAAATATGGAAGAAGCTAGAAAGCTAGGTGCTGTTGCGTTATTTGGTGAAAAATATGGTGATATTGTTCGAGTAGTCAATATGGGAGATCATAGTATTGAATTATGTGGCGGATGTCACTTGTCTAATACAGCTCAAGTAGGAGTATTTAAAATTTTATCTGAAGCAGGTATAGCAGCAGGTGTTCGAAGAATAGAAGCAGTGACTGGACAAGCTGCATTAGAGTATTATCAACAACAGGAAAATCAAATAAAAGAAATAGCACAATTAGTAAAAACTACTCCAGATTATGTAGGGAAAAAAATTGAAAGTCTTTTATCAGATATGAAAGAAATGCAAAAAGAATTAGATCGTTTTAAAACAAAGATGGCACAAGATGCAACGAAAAATATTTTAGATCAAAAACAAGAAGTAAAAGGGATAGCTGTTTTAGCAGTGCGTTTAGATAATATGGATATGAATTCCCTTAGAACAATGGGAGATCAATTAAAAGATAAATTAAAATCAGGTGTCATTATATTGGCTGGAGAACAGGAAGATAAAGTGGTTATGATAACAATGGCAACGGATGATGTTATAAAACGAGGAATTCATGCGGGAAATATTGTAAAAGCCATTGCTCCTATTGTAGGAGGAGGAGGGGGAGGACGTCCTCAAATGGCACAAGCAGGCGGTAAAGATGCTTCAAAAATTAATGAGGCTTTACAAAAAGCAATCGATATTATTGCTGAACAAGTAAAATAAAAAAGTAAAAATATCTTCTTTGATTCTATAGTTTATAGGGAATAGTAAAATTATTTATAATCAAAATTAAATAAGAAAATAGAGGATTTTTATGAGATATAAAATATTGTGTATATGTGTGTTGCTTTTTATGCTTACAGGTTGTACTTTGGTGCGACCTGATTCTTCTACTACAGTAGTTTATTTAGATGATTCTAGCAAGGAAGAAAATAAAAAGAATCAAACAGAGAAAAGAATTCAAGATATTGAACCATTAGTAGAGTATCAAGAACCAGAACATCATCATGTTCAACTATTAGCGGTAGGTGATATAATGGTTCATCGATGGCAATTAGAAGGGGCTTATAATGCAGAAAGCGGTTTATATGATTTTAGCCATTCTTTTGAATATATTGCTCCCTATATAAAAAAATCAGATTATGCGATCGCTAATTTAGAAACTACTTTAGCAGGAAAGAAACGGGGATATCAAGGTTATCCTAGATTTAATACACCAGAAATATTAGCGAAAAATTTAAAAGACGCAGGTTTTGATATGGTAACAACAGCCAATAATCATTCTATGGATAGTAATGCAGAAGGAGTTCTTCATACTATTAATATATTGGAAGAAGTGGGATTAGATTATGTTGGAACGTATAAAAGTCAGGAAGATAGTGAACAAATTTTCATAAAAGAAATTAATAATATTTCTTTTGCTTTTTTATCTTATACTTATGGAACAAATGGTATTCCCGTTCCAATGGATCAATCTTATTTGGTAAATACGTGGAATATGTATGAAGAAAACCGATTAGAAGAGATGTATCAAAAAGTAAGAGAAGCAAAAAAATTAAATCCTGATTTTGTTGTTATTGCTGTTCATTTTGGAAACGAGTATCATTCCTTTCCCAATGTTCATCAAGAAAATATTGTGGATCAATTGTTTCAAGCCGGAGCAGATATTATTTTAGGAAATCATGCTCATGTTCTTCAACCTATTCAGGTGCGACAAATAACAAAAGAAGATGGTACGAAGAAAAAAGGAATTGTAATTTATTCGTTAGGAAATTTTATTTCGTCTCAAAAACCAACGAAAGAAGACCCCGCGCCAAAAGATGCAGGAGTTATTTTTGGCTTAGATATTGAAAAAATAGAAGGTGATTCCGCTATAATTAATAATATTCTTTTAATACCTACGTGGGTACAATGGATACGCAAGAATAATAAGCCTTTTCATAGAGTAATCGCTGTAGAACAAGCATTAAGAGATGCCGAAGAAGGACAAACAAATTTTAGTAATGTGGAACTTCAAACGATGAAAAGGGTTAAAGATCAAACTTTAAAACACTTAATGTATTATTTAGAAGAAGATATAGAAGTAGAAGATGATATTTATTACATTCGTTTGCAAAATTAATATTGACGTACATTTTATTTTTGTGTATAATCATAGTTAGTGCTTTTAGAATAACCCAATAGTTGTAAGGCAAATGATTTGCCAGAAGCACAATCTATGCAACTGGAGGGAGGGTGGAGAGACTTATGTCAAACGTGAGAGTAAAAGAAAATGAGTCTTTAGATAGCGCACTTCGTCGTTTTAAACGAAATTGTGCAAAGGCAGGTATTCTTCAAGAAGTTCGTAAGCGAGAACATTACGAAAAGCCCAGTGTTCGTCGTAAGAAAAAGTCAGAAGCTGCTAGAAAACGCAAGTTTAGATAAGATATCTAAAGAATTCAGGTTTTGTAAAAACTTTATAGTATTATATAAGGTTAGAGTTTAATATGTTTTATTTATGAAATAAAAATTAAATAAATTTTTATAAGAAAATGAAAGTCTTAGTTTAATTTAAAATTAAGACTTTTTTTCTTTTTTGAAAAATCCCTGTATACGAGTATACGGGGATTTTTTTGGATTAAAAAAATGTTTGTTGGCATATTTATATAAAAGAGGAGGAAAAGATGATGAGAAAAAAAGAAGAGAAACAAGCAAAAAAGAAAATGACAGACTGGTTTGAATTTCCTAAAGAAGTTATTATGGATTTACCTGTTATTTCTTTGATAGGGCGAGAGGAATTATTTTTGGAAAATTATAAAGGCATGATTGAATATAATGATGAACAAATGAGAATAAGTACTACTTGTGGAATATTGAAAGTGGTAGGAAGAAATTTACATTTAAAAGTTATGACTACTGAAAATATCATTATTACAGGTACGATACTTAGTATTGAATATATAAATTAGAAACAAAGAATAAGAGGTGACGAGATGTTTTTAGCCATGTGGAATTATTGGAGGGGCTATGTTATTATAGAAGTATATGGATTTTCTGTAGAACGATTTATGAATTTAGCTACTCATAAAGGAATTTATTTATGGGATATAAAAAGAAAAGGTCTAATTACAGAAATGAAAGTTAGTATTCCAGGGTTTAAACTTTTAAAACAATGTGCTCGAAAAACGAAGTGTAAAGTTTGTATTATTGAAAAAAAAGGATGGCCTTTTGTTGCTCATAGATATCGAAAGCGAAAAATTTTTACATTGGGCATGATAATATGCATATGCCTTTTATATCTTCTTTCTTCTTTTATATGGGTTATAGATATTCAAGGAAATAATCAAATTTCTAAAGAAGAGATTTTAGAAACATTAGAACAATATGGAGTAAAATCAGGAGTTTGGAAAAGAAAAATAAATGCAGAAGAAATAGGACATTATTTAATACAGAATATAAAAGAAATTTCATGGGTATCAGCATATATAAAAGGAACACGTTTGTTTATTGATCTTGTTGAAGTAGTTCCTAAGCCCGAATTTATTGATGTTCATACTCCTTGTCACATTGTAGCAGATAAAAAAGGGATTATTGTTAGTATTGCTACAAGTGCGGGTACTCCTAAAGTAAAAGCAAAGGATGTCGTAGAAGAAGGAGATTTATTAGTTAGTGGAGAATTATTGATTAAAGAAGAAGAAGAAATTAAAGATATCCAATATGTACATGCTTTAGCAGATATTAAAGGAAAGGTATGGTATGTTTTTGAAGTAGAACAAGATATTTATTATATAAATAAACAGTATACGAATCAAATTAAAAAACACTATGGAATGACTTATTTTGATACACAAAAAATGTTTTTAAGGCCTAGCATTTCTTTTGAGAATTATGATATTATAACTAATAAAAAGCTATTTTCTTTTGGCCAGAATTTTATTTTGCCATTTGGATGGATTAAAGAAGAATATCATGAATATATTCCACAAAAAAAGCAATATACAGAAGTACAAATTAAAGAAAAGTTACAAAAAAAATTACAAAAACAGATGGCAGAATCTTTTACTTCAGATGTTGAAATTATTGAACAAGAAGTGACTTTTGAAAAATATAATAATACCATTAAGGCAAAAGCTACGATTGCAGTTGTTGAATCGATAGGTAAAGAAGAAAGAATTACAATACCAGAACGGAGGACTATATTGGATGGAACAAATGGAGAAAATAATAGCTATTGATAATGCATATGTTGCAAATATTTTTGGACAATTCGATATAAATATTAAACAAATTGAAAAAGCCTTACATGTTCGTATTACGAATAGAGGTGAAGATATTAAAATTCTTGGTTATTCTAATAATGTAGATAAAGCAGTAAGAGTGTTATCTCAACTACAGGAATTAGCAAAAAAAGGGGAAAATATTTCTGTTCAAAATGTAAATTATATTTTGTCCTTAGTAGAGGTAGATCAAGAAACGCAATTAAGAGAGTTGTATGATGATTTTATTTGTATGACTGTTTATGGTAAACAAATTCGTGCAAAAACATTGGGCCAAAAAAAATATATTGATTTAATTAGAAAAAATATGATTGTTTTTGGAATTGGTCCAGCAGGTACTGGAAAAACTTATCTTGCAATGGCCATGGCTATTACAGCTTTTAAAAAGAATGAAGTGAATCGAATTATTCTTACTAGGCCAGCTATTGAAGCAGGAGAAAAATTAGGATTTTTACCTGGGGACTTACAAAGCAAAGTAGATCCATATTTAAGACCACTATATGATGCACTTTATGAAATTATGGGGGCAGATGCATTTATAAAAAACATGGAAAGAGGAGCTATCGAAGTGGCACCTTTAGCTTATATGAGAGGTAGAACCTTGGAAAATTCATTTATCGTTTTAGATGAAGCTCAAAATACTACACCTGCTCAAATGAAGATGTTTTTAACACGTTTAGGTTTTGGTTCCCGGGCGGTTATTACAGGAGATATTACTCAGGTGGATCTTCCAACAGATAAACGTTCAGGTTTAATAGAAGCCAAAAAAGTATTAAAAAAGGTAGAAGGAATAGGGTTTGCTCATTTAACGAATAAAGATGTGGTTCGTCATCCATTAGTACAGAAAATAGTAGATGCCTATGAACAATATGAAACGAAAAAAAATAAAAAATAGGAGGCTTTACATTGAAAAAGGGGGTAAAAAGAACAAATAGAGTAAAAAATTATTTTTATAAGTATGGATTTTTATGGGCCTTAATACTAGTTGCTTTTTTAAGTACTTTTTTAATTGTTATTTCAAGTGAATATATACAAGATGATTATATAATAGAAGTTGGAACAATTTCTTCAAAACAAATTTTGGCACCTAGAGAAGTAGAAAATGTAATTGCTACAGAAAGAAAAAGAGAACAAATTAAAAAAAATATAGAACCATTATTTAAACAAGATTCTCAAGTAGATGAGAGAGTATTATCAGATATTAATCTTTTTTTTGATGCTTTACAACAGAGTAAAACGCTGGAAGATGGAAATGAAGTATTAAATTTTCTTAGACGAAGATCTCCAGTATTTTTAACAGAAGAACAATTTCGTTTTGCATTAGAATTGTCTTCTTATCAAAGAACAATACTAAAAAAGATTTGTATTGAAATAGGAAAAGGAGTATTAGAAGCTGGGATTAAAGAAGAAGCTATTACAAAAAATATTTTAGATGTTAAAGATGAATTTGCACAGTCCGAGTTATCTCTAGAACTGCAGATGCTAGGATATCATATTGTATCCTCTGTGCTTCGACCGAATATTGTACAAGATGAGCAAGCCACTAATGAAGAAATCAAGAAACAATTATCTACGGTGCAGCCTGTTAAGATTTTAAAAGGACAAAAGATTGTAGGAGAAGGAGAAATTATTACAGAAGAGATTTATGAAATTTTAAAATCTCTTCATTTGATCAAACAAGAGCAAAAAGATCAATATATTCCTATTATTGGAATTCTTATTTTAATAATATTAATACAAGGTAGCTATCTATATTATATTTATTACTTTCATTCAGAAATACTTCAAAATAAGAAAGAAAGTTTGTTGTTGTTTTCTATTTATATTTCTGTGTTATTATTAATTCGATTAATGGGAACTCTTCCTTTCTTTTTGATACCTATTTCTATAGCAGCTATGCTTATTTCTATTTTAATGAATGCACCTTTAGGTATAGCTACAAATATCATTATTACCATAATAGGGAGTATTATATATAAAGGGGATATTAGTTTTTTGATTTTCTTTTTAATAGGAGGATTTGTATCTGCTTTATTAGTGAAAGAAACAATGCGTAGAAATAAAATATTACGAATAGGAATTTTAATTATTTTAATAAATACTTTAATTATTCTAGGATTGGACATGTTATTATTAAAAGAATATAATCAAGATATTTTATATCATATACTATATGGTGTTTTAAATGGAGTGTTGTCTATTATTATTACGATAGGAAGTTTACCCTTTTGGGAGGCTGTATTTGATGTTATTACACCTATTAAGTTATTGGATTTGACGAATCCAGATCAGCCTTTATTAAGAAGATTATCAATGGAAGCTCCTGGAACATATCATCACAGTTTATTAGTTGCAAACTTATCAGAAAATGCGGCATTAAATATAGGGGCTAATTCATTATTAACAAAAGTAGGGGCATATTATCACGATATTGGCAAACTAAAATATCCTGCTTATTTTAAAGAAAATCAAATAGGTGAAAATCCTCATGATTTTTTAGAACCAGATTTAAGTGCTCAAATTATTTTACAACATGTAGATAATGGTATTCAATTAGCAAAGGCTTATAAACTTCCAAAAGGCATTCAAGATATTATTCAACAACATCAAGGTGAAACATTAGTAAAATATTTTTATTATCAAGCGATGAAAAAAAACCCTAATAGTATGATCAATGAACAACAATATCGTTATAAAGGTCCTAAACCTCAAAGTCGTGAAGCAGCTATTGTAATGTTAGCAGATACAGTAGAGGCAGCTGTACGATCACAACCACTTGAAAAACAAAATGAAAAATATATACGTCAATTTATTCAGATTTTAATCCAAGATAAACTCAAAGATGGTCAGTTAGAGGATAGTAATTTAAGAATAAAAGATTTGGAAATCATTAAAGAATCATTTATGTCTGTGTTTAATGGGATGTATCATCAAAGAATTGAATATCCTAAAATCAATGTAACAGAAGAGGAGAATAGTCATGACAATATGGATGGAGAATAATACGACAATTCAACTTCCTAAGAATATAAAAAAACGTATTCAAGATGTTATTACAATTGCTATTATGGAAGAACAATATCCTTCTGCGGTAGAAATTAGTATTACTTTTGTAGACAATGCAGAAATTCATCGATTAAATAAGGAATATAGAGGAATAGATAAACCAACAGATGTACTTTCTTTTCCTATGTTAAATTTTGAAGAAGTAGTAGATAAAAGTATGTTTTTAGAATGTTTTTCAGAATATATAAATCAGGATACAGAAGAATTAATATTAGGAGATATTGTAATTTCTCTTGATAAAGCTAAAGAACAAAGTAACTTGTACGGGCATTCTTTAGAACGAGAAATAGGATTTTTAGTAGCTCATAGTATGTTACATTTAATGGGTTATGACCATATGACAGAAAAAGAAGAAAAGACGATGAATCAAAAACAAGAAAAAATTTTAAAGGTTGCTAATTTAACAAGATAAAAATTTTGTTCTTTCAATAAGGGGAGCTAATTAGGGTATACTAAAGAGTATCCATGTTAAAATTTTATGCAATGAAGGAGCTCCTATATGAAAAAAAGAATTCATTTTACAATACCTAAAGAAGGAATCCGTAAATCTTTTACAGCTATTCGATATATTTTTATTACTGGATTGATTACCATTCTTCCTTTAGTATTTACTGTATATGCTATACAACTTCTTTTTGCTTTTATTGATCGTTGGCCTAGGGAGTTAATTACAGGTATTATTTTTACCGTTGTTCGTTTTTTTGGTTTTTCTGTATCTAAAGAACAAATTAATATTCCAGGGATGGGATTATTGATCAGTGTTTTAATTATTTGTATTGTAGGATATATCATATCTAAAATGTTAGGAAGAAAAATATGGCATCGAGTTGAATCTACTATACTCAAGATACCTATTGTTGGTAATCTATATACGGCTTTTGCAAAAATCTTTGACACATTATTTCAACAAAATCAAAAAGCATTTCGTGAAGTAGCACTTGTTCCATATCCATATCCAGGATGTTATACTCTTGGTTTTATTACTGGAGAAGCTTTAGAAGAAATAACGAACTATACAAAAGAAAAAATGGTTAGTGTATTTATTCCAACGACACCGAATCCTACATCAGGTTTTATGCTCATTATAAAAGAGAAGGATATTAAGATTCTTACAATATCTGTAGAAATTGCTATGAAATTAATTGTATCTGGTGGAATATTAAAACCAGAGGATACAGAAAAATAAAATAAGGGGGAGCATTGATGCAATTAGTAAAAAGAGGAGTTCAACAAATCTTTTTAGTTATAGGTGTTCTGTTTTTTTTACTAATAGGATTTACAAGTTGTAAAAAGAAATCTGTATTAGAAGATGTTGAAAAAGTAATGCAAGAGGAAACAAATTCTACTAAGAAACTAGATGATATACAAAAGTTAGGAGAAGAAAATTCAAAAGACCTTCATATAGGACAAAGTATAAGCCCTCTAACGGGGTTATGGATTGATGAAAAAGTAGCACAGAGACGTCCGGTAGCCGTTATGATAAATAATCATAAGAAAGCTTGGCCGCATCATGGTTTATCACAAGCGGAAGTTATTTATGAAACATTAGTTGAAGGAGAAATGACTCGTTTAATGGCTTTGTTTCAAAATTTTGATGTTGAAAAAATAGGACCTATACGTAGTGCTAGGCATTATTATTTAGATTTTGCTTTTGATCATGACGCTATTTATGTTCATTATGGACAAAGTGTATATGCTCATCGTGCGTTTCAGGATTTAAAGGTAGATCATCTAAACGGTCTTTCTTGGTTAGATGAAATTATGTGTTGGAGAGATAGGGAACGTTGGCAAACAAAAGGTCAAGAACACAGTGCTTTTACGAATACAGAAAAAATTATGACGGCTTGGGATCAAATGGGATATCGGTATGAAAGAAAAGAAGATTTTCCTTTGTTATTTCAGTTTTTTGAAGAAGATACGAGTATAGAGGGTAAGGAGGCAATGAAAATAAGTCTTCCTTTTTCTTATTATCTTATTTCGGAGTTTGAATATGATGAAAATAAAAAAACTTATAAACGATTTCAATCAGGAGAACCACATATTGATGGAAATACAGGAGAACAACTAAATTTTAAAAATATTATTATTCAGTTTGTAGATATTTGGATGATTGCTGAAGATCCTAATTTCTGTAGAGATATGAATTTGTTATCAAAAGGTGAAGGATTATACATTACAAATGGAAAAATGATGCCAATAAAATGGAGCAAAAGCAAACATAAAATACCAACAAATTTTTTTGATTTTCAAGGGAATCCTCTTCAAATAAATAAAGGAAATACTTGGATTAGTATATACCCTAAAAACCAAAAGTATGAAATTCAATAAGTTTGTAGATAGGAGGAAATTAAAATGAAAGTAGAAGAATTATTATCTTATGCTACATACGCTAAACAATATGCATATGCTCCTTATTCTAATTTTCAAGTAGGAGCAGCTGTATTAACATCTTCAGGTAAAGTATATACAGGTTGTAATATTGAAAATGCTTCCTATGGTGCGACAAATTGTGCTGAACGTACAGCTTTTTTTAAAGCCATTTCTGAAGGAGAAAGAGATTTTAAAGCTATTGCTATTGTAAGTAGTTCCCAAGATGAAACTTTTCCTTGTGGTATTTGTAGACAAGTTATGATGGAGTTTATGCCAGATGGTATAGTAATTTTAGAAACAAAAGAAAAACAAATAAAACAATATAGAGTACAAGAATTATTACCTTATGCATTTACAAAAAAAGATTTTTAAAAAATCTAGGGAAGGGCTATTGAACAAAATATAAATTTCATGATACAATATAAGTTATGTTTATAAATGAATATATACAAAGAAAGTAGGAAAAATTTTGATACAAGACAGAAAAGATATACGTAATGTAGCTATTATTGCTCATGTTGATCATGGTAAAACCACTTTAGTAGATCAATTATTAAAACAAGGTGGTATTTTTAGGAAAAATCAGGTTATTGAAGACCGTGTAATGGATTCTAATGAATTAGAAAGAGAACGAGGTATTACAATCTTATCTAAAAATACATCCATTCATTATAAAGATATAAAAATTAATGTTATTGACACTCCTGGACATGCAGATTTTGGTGGTGAAGTAGAACGAGTTTTAAAAATGGTAAATGGAGTTATTTTAGTAGTGGATGCTTTTGAAGGAGTAATGCCTCAAACAAAATTTGTTTTGAAAAAAGCATTGGATATGGATTTACCTGTTATTGCCTGTGTAAATAAAATAGACAGACCTGATGCACGACCAGAAGAAGTAGAAGAAGAAGTTTTAGAGCTTTTATTAGAATTAGAAGCAAATGAAGAACAATTAAATTGTCCTTTTGTATATGCTTCTGCAAAAGAAGGCACAGCTTCTCTAGAACCTTATAAACAAGAAAAGGATATGACTTGTTTATTGGAAACGATTGTTCAATATATCCCAGCTCCAAAAGTAGACCGAGAAGGACCTACTCAATTATTGATTTCAACGATTGATTATAATGAATATGTAGGACGAATTGGTATAGGAAAGATAGAAAGAGGAACTCTTGCTTTACATCAAGAAATTATTATTGTAAATGCTCTTGAACCTGAGAAACATAAAAAAATGAAAATTAATACATTGTATGAATTTGAAGGTTTACAAAGAAAAGAAATAACGAAAGCAGAGGCAGGAGATATCGTAGCAGTTTCAGGCTTAGAAGATATTCAAATTGGTGATACAGTTTGTGATACAAATGTAGTAGAATCTATTCCTTTTGTAACTATTTCAGAACCTACGATACAAATGATGTTTTCTGTTAATAATAGTCCTTTTGCAGGAAAAGAAGGAGAGTATGTAACTTCACGACATTTACGAGATCGTTTATTTAAAGCTCTTCATACAGATGTTAGTTTACGTGTAGAAGAAACAGATTCTCCAGATGAATTTAAAGTATCCGGTAGAGGAGAATTACATTTAGCTATTTTAATCGAAACAATGAGACGAGAAGGATATGAATTTCAAGTATCTAAACCGATTGTGTTATTTAAAGAAATAGAAGGGAAACGTCACGAACCAATGGAAAAAGTCGTTATTGATATTCCAGAGGATTGTATGGGTAGTATTATGGAAAAGCTGGGAACTAGAAAAGGTGAACTTTTAAATATGACATCTGGTAAAGGGGGTTATATTCGTTTAGAGTTTTCTATTCCTGCTAGAGGGCTTATTGGCTATGCTTCAGAGTTTATTACGGATACAAAGGGACGTGGAATACTCAATACCATTTTTGATGGGTATGAACTATATAAGGGAGATATTCCTAGAAGAAAGCAAGGTTCATTGGTAGCATTTGAGACAGGTGAAGCGGTAACATATGGTTTATATAATGCTCAAGAGAGAGGAATATTATTTATATCACCGGGAACAAAAGTATATGAAGGTATGGTGGTAGGTCAAAGTCCAAGAATAGAAGATATAGAAGTAAATGTTTGTAAGAAAAAACATATTACGAATATGAGAGCGGCAGGTTCAGATGAAGCGTTACGTTTATCTCCTGCTAAAGTTATGAGTCTAGAAGAAGCATTAGAGTTTATTGAGGATGATGAGCTTTTAGAAATTACTCCTCAAAATTTAAGGATACGTAAAAAAATTTTAGATAGTGGATTAAGGAAGAAAGCTCAAAAGAAAAAAGAATAGGTAAATAGGGGTGGAAAAGATGGCAAGAAAGAATAAAGGAATTACATTGGCAAAGCATGGTGCTATCTTAGCCATAGCAGCATTAATTGTACGATTTATAGGATTTATATATCGTGTGCCTTTAACTCGTATGATTGGTGATGATGGGAATGGACTTTATAGTACCGCATACCAAATTTATACTTTTTTCTTCATACTTTCTTCTGCTGGTATCCCTATTGCAGTTTCAAAATTAGTAGCAGAAAAAATAGCATTAAAACAGTATGGAAATGCTCATAAGATTTTTCAGGTAGCAACTGTTTTTGGTATATGTACAGGTGGTTTTTTTAGTTTACTTTTATGGTTTGGGAGTGGATGGATTTCCCAATGGATTAAAAGTCCAAGGTCTATGTATTCTTTAAAAATGTTAGCTCCTACTTTATTTATTGTAGCAATAATGGGAACTTTTCGAGGTTATTTTCAAGGAATGAATACCATGGTGCCTACAGCTGTATCTCAAGTCATTGAACAAATTTTTAATGCTGTATCAAGTATTGTATTGGCGACATGGTTAATGCCTCGAGGAGTTGAATTTGGAGCTGCAGGTGGAACATTAGGTACTGGGATAGGAGCAGTAGGAGGACTTGCTTTTTTATTATTATTGTATATACCTCTTCGACCTAAATTGAAAAAGCGAATCAAAAAATATTCTCATAAAGAGAATCTTATTTCTTTTAGCACTATTTTGCATGATATGTTATATTTGGCTTTCCCTATTATTATCGGAACAGCTATTTTAAGTGTAACAAATTTAATTGATCTTGCAATGGTACGTAGAGGATTAAATTCCTTAGGATATACAGAGCAGAGGATAGATCAACTTTATGGAATTCTTACAGGAAAATATGTGGTATTAACTACACTTCCCATTTCTTTAGCAACAGCATTGGCTACTGCGACAGTACCTAGTATTTCTGCGTCTGTTGCCAGAAATGAAAAAGAAGTTTTAGAAAATAAGATGAATCTTGTATTACGTTTTACGATGCTTTTATCTGCTCCTGCTGCTACCGGCCTTATGATATTAGCAAATCCTATTATTATTTTGCTTTTCCCTAATCAAACAGAAGGCGGTTTGTTATTACAAGTTGGATCCGTTGCAATTATATTTTTTGCTTTAGCACAGGTAGCTACAGCTGTATTACAAGGATTGGGAAAAGTGTATGTACCAGTACGTAATTCTTTATATAGTAGTATTGTTAAAATAGCTGGTAATTTTATTTTTATTTATTTATTTGATTTAAATATTGTAGGTGCTGTTATTAGTACAAGTTTATTTGCTTTTATGGTATGCTTTTTAGATTTAAAGAATGTTGTTAAAAATACGAAAGTTTCCTTTGATTATGGCTTTATTTTTGGAAAACCAATGATAGCTTCCAGTGTTATGGGAATTTTTTGTTTTCTTTTTTACAAAATTATTTTTTGGGGTACACAACATAATGCAATTGCCACAATAGGATCCATTGGGTTATCTATGATTGTTTACTTTAGTATTTTATTTGTTATTCAAGGTATTACAAGAGAAGAGATACAAATGTTTCCTATGGGAGACAAAATAATTGTATTAATGGAAAAAAGAGGCTTACTTAAGGTATAAAAAAGGTTCTACTAGTAGATAATATTACCAAAAGGCTTTTTTGGAGGTATTTTGGTAATGTGGAAAAATAAAAAATGGTTCCTGATCAGTGGAGTTTTAGCAGGAATGATTGGTATTATTGGAGGATATCAATATATTTCTAGATATTACGATCAAGAAAAAACACCTATTGATCCAATAGAACAAGTAGAACAGTCAAATCCCAATACTTTATCCCATCCATATAAAGAAAAAGAATTTTTAGAAGATGAGATAGAACAAGAAGAATCGCAAGAAGTAGTAACTCGTGATGTTGAAAAGATACTACCGTCTACGAAATTTATTTATCAATATTATTATGCATTAGATCAAACATTAGAAGAAGAAGAAATGGATCCACCTTATTATTTATTAGATATTACAAGGGAAGAATTACAAGAGAAATTATCAGATTGGGAACTACAATCGTTTTCTGATAAAAAAGTAATATTAAGGAAGGTAATACAAGAAAAAAGTCCCCATCATTATTATTTAGTTGGAGTTTATGACGGATATCTTGCTGTATTTTATGATATTGATGGAGAATGGGTGTTACGAGAAATAACGTCTACTCCTCTTTCGGCTCTTTCTTTTCAAGAACAAAAAAAGTTACAGGAAGGAATTGGAGTACACGGAGAAGAAGAATTAATTCGTATATTAGAAGATTACACAAGTTAAAGGCATGGATTCCATGCCTTTAACTTGTGTAATCTATTATTTTATTATTTAATCTATTTGATATATAATCTATTATTATATAAAAAGAATGTATTTTAATAAAGGAAGGAAAGAGAATGAGGTTATGGGAAAAAGAAAAAAAGATATATGTGTGATAGGTGGTGGAGCCAGTGGAATGATGGCTGCTATTAGTGCAGCACGTTTAGGTGCTTCTGTGACCATTTTAGAAAGAATGGACCGAGTGGGGAAAAAGATACTAGCTACTGGAAATGGACGTTGTAATTTAACAAATCAAAATATTAGGATAGAACGATATCATGGAAAAAATTCTAAATTTATTTATGGTGCTTTTGGTCAATTTACAGTGCAACAAACATTGAATTTTTTTGAGATGTTAGGTATTGCTTGTAAGGTGGAAGAAGAAAAAGTATATCCTTTTTCAGATCAAGCATCGAGTGTATTAGATGTTCTTCGTTATGAAATGAAAAGACTAGGAATTCAAGAAGTCTGTGGAATGGAAGTTACTCAGATAATTCCCACTAAAAAAGGATTTGCTATATATACGAAAGAGAAAAATAAAATTATAGAAGCACAAAAGGTCATTATTACTACAGGAGGAAGAGCAAGTTCTCAATTAGGGTCTAACGGAAGTGGGTATAATATAGTGCAACAGTTGGGACATTCAATAATTCCTCCTTTTCCTGCTCTTGTTCAATTAAATTTAAAAGCAGATTTTT
Organism: Candidatus Epulonipiscium sp.; assembly: GCA_012524135.1. Taxonomy (GTDB): domain Bacteria; phylum Bacillota; class Clostridia; order Lachnospirales; family JAAYNZ01; genus JAAYNZ01. The sequence goes on from JAAYSE010000086.1 coordinate 30,913, forward strand.
TAAAAAGGATAAAAGGAGTTAAATTTGTAGGAACAGTAAGTATATATAAAAAAAACAATATATTGCGTAAGGAAGAAGGAGAAATACTATTCACAAACTATGGCATATCAGGTCCACCTATTTTACAAATTAGTCGAATTGCTTCACAAGCTTTACAGGAGAAAAAAAGTACATATCTTACTTTAGATTTGTTTCCTAAGTTTACTTCTGAACAGTTAGATGTTCTTTTACAAACTCGATGGGGTTATAATAGTAATAAATCATTGGATTTTAGTTTCGTAGGGTTAATTAATAAAAGATTAATTCCAGTTATTTTAATGGAGGCAGGTATTTTTGATATTCAAAAACCTTGTAAAAGTATTACAGTACAAGAAAGGAAGAATATTATTAAAATTTTAAAATCATGGAAGTTTATCATAACTGGTACACAGTCTTGGCATCAAGCACAAGTAACAGCAGGAGGAATTAATACAAAAGAAATAGATCCAAAAACCATGGAATCAAAAAAGGTACCGAATATGTATTTGGCGGGTGAGGTTATCGATATTGATGGAGATTGTGGTGGATTTAATTTACAATGGGCTTGGTCAAGTGGATATGTTGCAGGTTATTGGGCTGCTACTTCTGATTAAAGGGTAAAAATATAAAAATTTCTTTCCTAAAATTTTCTTTTATGTTAAGATAGTTTTTAAACAAACATATTGTACTTGGAGGAATTAACATGAAAGAAGTAGTTCAATCTGTAGATCGTGCTTTATCTATTTTAGAAGTACTATCAGATCAAGAGACAGGTTTAGGATTATCGGAAATTAGTAATCAAATAGATTTGCATAAGAGTACTGTGCATCGTTTACTAGGAACATTAATGATTCGAGGATATGTAGAACAAGATCCTCATACCAATCGATATAGTTTAACAATGAAGTTATTTGAATTAGGTAATAAAAAAATAGAAAAATTAGATGTATTAACTCTTGCCAAACCGTATTTAAGAGAATTAGCAGACAAAACAAATGAAGTAGTTCATTTGGTGATTCGTGAAGGTGCAGAAATTATTTATATTGATAAAGTAGAAGGAGATTATACTTTGCGAATGCATTCTAGAATTGGAAGACGTAGTCCTTTATACTGTACGGCGGTTGGAAAAGTCATGATGGCTTATTTAGAGGAAGAGGAACGTAAGAAATTATGGGAAGAAAGTGCAAAAAAAGAATATACTTCTTTTACAATTATACAATATAGCCAAATGCAAGAAGAATTAAAAAAAGTAAAAAATCAGGGCTATGCGGTCGATGATCAAGAACATGAAATAGGAGTTCGTTGTATAGGTGCTCCTATCTTTGATTATCAAGGAAATGTACATGCTGCTATTAGTGTTTCTGGTCCAGCTATTCGAATGACTCCTGAGAAAATTAAAGTTTTTGCAGGTTTTCTTTTAAAATATGGAGAAAAAATATCTAGAGAATTAGGTTATATGGGTGAAATGTAAAAGATATTTTTAGTATATTTTAAGATAGAACGTCATGTTGATTCCACATGACGTTCTATTTTTCCGAAAAACGAACAATAGAGGCTATAAAATGACAACGAGTAGGATAAACTCAAATAATAGAGGATTTTATATTTTGTAATATCCTTTAAAATTTCATATAATGAAATAGAGGTTTGCTACGTGAAACAACAGGAAAAGAAAGGGAGGATTTGTATGATACCCAAAATGAATACATTACAACGAATTATGGATGTTGGAGTAGTAGCAGTAGTTCGAGCAGAAAATGAAGAAAAGGCTGAAAAAATAGCAAAAGCTTGTATTGATGGTGGTGTACCAGCTATTGAAATTACTTTTACAGTACCTGGTGCTCATAAAGTTATTGAATCATTAAAACAAAAATTTAATCCAGAACAATTAATTGTTGGAGCTGGAACTGTATTAGATAGTGAAACAGCTAGAGTTGCTATTTTAGCAGGTGCTGAATATATTGTAAGTCCTGCTTTTGATGAAGATACTTGTAAATTATGTAATCGCTATCAAATTCCTTATATGCCTGGTTGCATGACATTAACTGAAATGATTAAGGCTATGGAAGCAGGAGCAGATATTATTAAAGTATTTCCTGGTAATGCTTTTGGACCTGGTTTTATTAAAGATATTAAAGGTCCAGTACCTCAAGCAGTTTTAATGCCTACTGGTGGCGTTAGCTTAGATAATGTAGACCAATGGATTAAAAATGGATGTGTAGCTGTAGGAGTAGGAAGTCAGCTTACAAAAGGAGCAAAAACAGGAAACTACGAAGAAGTTACAGAGACTGCAAAAGCTTTTGTAGAAAAAGTAAAAAAAGCAAGACAAGCATAAAAAAGTATTATTAATATTTTCAATATACGAGGAGGATATAAAAATGGCTAAAAAAGTTGTAACCATGGGAGAAATTATGCTTCGTTTATCTACACCTGGATATCAAAGATTTGTGCAAGCAGAATCATTTGATGTTACATATGGTGGTGGTGAAGCAAACGTAGCAGTTTCTTTAGCAAATTACGGATTAGAATCACATTTTGTAACTAAACTTCCAGAAAACCCTATCGGACAAAGTGCTGTTAACCATTTGAGAAGATATGGAGTAAATACAGACTATATTGTACGTGGTGGAGATCGTGTTGGTATCTATTATTTAGAAACTGGTGCATCTATGAGACCATCAAAAGTAGTTTATGATAGAGCTCATGCTGCTATTGCAGAAGCAAATGTAGAAGATTTTGATTTTGATACTATTTTTGAAGGTGCAGAATGGTTTCATTTTACAGGTATTACACCTGCACTTAGTAAACAAGCAGCTAAAATTACAGAAGCAGCTTTAAAAGCAGCTAAAAAACATGGAGTGACTGTAAGTGTAGATTTAAACTATCGTAAAAACTTATGGACTCCAGAAGAAGCTCAAGCTGTAATGACAAATTTAATGCAATATGTAGATGTATGTATTGGAAATGAAGAAGATGCAGAAAAATGTTTAGGATTTAAACCAGGAGATACTGATGTTACAACAGGTAACTTAGAACTTGATGGTTACAAAAGAATATTTAAGCAAATGATGGATAAATTTAACTTTAAATATATTGCATCTAGTTTGCGAGAAAGCTATTCAGCTTCTGATAATGGTTGGTCTGCATTAATTTATGATGGAAATGAATTCTATCGTTCAAAAGTATATGATGTTCGCATCGTAGATCGTGTTGGAGGCGGAGACTCTTTTGCATCTGGTGTAATTTATGGTTTGATTACAGGAAAGAATTTTAAAGATGCATTAGAATTTGGAGTAGCAGCATCTGCATTAAAACATACCATCCCTGGAGATTTTAATATGATGACAGAAGATGAAGTAATGAATTTAGTACAAGGTGATGCTTCTGGACGTGTTCAACGATAAACGTTTTATAATTTAAAGATTTTCATAACATTGCTCATTTGATTTTATTTATATATAGAGAAATATATAAGGCATGCTTTTAAGCATGCCATTTTTTATGCCAAAAAAGGACTAGCACAAAGAATTCACTCTTGTCATACATTGTATTATAAGTAGACAGGAGGGATGTCAATGGAAGATAGGCAAAATAATATTAGCGTTATTGGCGGAGATACACGTTATATAACATTAATAAAATCGTTATCGACTACATTCCAACAAATATATGTATATGGATTTTCTGATATAGAGTTTCCATTCCCGGTTACGGTATGTGACAAAATAGAAGAAGCAATTTCTAAATCAAATTTTATTATAGGACCTATTCCTTGTTCCCAAGATAATGAGACTTTTTTTGCTCCATATCATAAAGGAAAACCTATTAAGCTTAAAGATATTGCTTCATACCTATCGAAGGAAGATACTTTTATTGCTGGTCATATGACCCCTATAGTAAAAGAAATAATAGGGAAAAAATGCACTATAATTGATTTATTAGAGAGAGAAGAATTTGCTATTTATAATGCTATTCCAACAGCAGAAGGAGCTATTCAAATAGCAATGGAAGAACAACCTATTACTCTTCATTCTAGTCAAGTGTTAATCCTTGGTTTTGGACGATGTGGGAAAATATTAGCTAATCAATTGCAAGGGTTAGGAGCTAAAGTAACAATAGCCGCTAGAAATCAGAGAGATCTTGCCTATAGTACAGCTTATGGATATCAATCTATACGATTAAAAGATATTAAAAAGAAAATTTCTATTTTTGATTTTATTTTTAATACTATTCCTAGTAGAATTTTGGATGAAGAACATTTATCTTATGTAAGAAAAGATAGTATTATTATTGATTTAGCTTCTAAACCTGGGGGAGTTGATTATACGTCAGCTAAAAAACAGGGAGTAAAAGCTATGCTTTGTTTGGGACTCCCCGGAAAGATGGCACCTACAACAGCAGCTTTGATTATTAAAAAAACAATTCTTGCAATTGGTGAAGAGAGGGGGAATGGAATATGTTAAAAATTGGATTAGCATTATGTGGTTCTTACTGTACTTATGCAAAAGTATTACCAGAAATACAACGTTTAGTGGATGAAGGGATGCAGGTTACTCCTATTATGTCTTATGAATCTGCTAGAACAGATACCCGTTTTGGTACGGTTGAAGAACACAAGAAGTTGATTGAGAATATAACCGGTTGTAAAATTGTTAAAACTATTGTAGATGCCGAACCTATTGGACCACAAAAAACGTTAGATGCATTAATTATAGCTCCTTGTACTGGTAATACTATGGCTAAACTAGCCAATGGAATTACAGATACACCTGTTTTAATGGCAGCTAAAGCAATGCTTCGTAATGAAAGACCTGTTATTTTAGCTTTAGCAACGAATGATGGATTAGGATTAAATTTGAAAAACATGGGTATTTTATTAAATACAAAAAATATTTATTTTGTTCCCATGGGTCAAGATGAATGGGTTAAAAAACCTAACTCTATGGTAGCTCATATGGAATTACTTTTACCTACTTTGAGAGCTGCCTTAGAAGGGAAACAAATACAACCAGTAATTCAATCGTATTCTTTATTCAAAAAGTAGTTTAATCCTAATATAAGTTGTGATATTATATAATTGTTTTAAAGTAATAATGAACATGATATAAATGTAAAGTTTAAAATAGAGTACGTGCATAATTATCTCTACTAATAAATAATTATTAATACTAATATTCATATTCATTTATATAGGACGATACTATGCACTTGTATGTTTTAAAGCAATAAAGATCAGATTAAACTTACATTTGAAAAGAAGACAATACTATGCACTTATATGTTTTAAAGAAATGAAAAAGGGAGTTACATCAAGAATTTGGATTATAAATAGGTATGAATAAAGACCTCTTGAAGCATAATAAGAAAAAAAGGAGAGGTCAATATGGGAAAAAAAGAGTCTCAAGGAATAGAAAGAGATATAAAACAACGAGAAAGTGCAGAAATAATTAAAGAGTATGGTCAAACAGAACTACCTATAAAAGAAAAAGGAAATGTAAGCGGAACGATTCATTGTTTAACGATTATTGGGCAGATTGAAGGGCATATTGTACTGCCACCTCAAAATAAAACAACAAAATATGAACATTTATTACCTCAATTGGTTGCTATTGAAGAAGATCCTAAGATCGACGGCGTTCTTATTCTTTTAAATACGGTAGGTGGAGATGTAGAAGCAGGATTAGCGATTTCAGAAATGATTGCTTCTTTGAATAAACCAACTGTTTCTTTGGTTTTGGGTGGAGGACACTCTATTGGAGTTCCTTTAGCAGTATCCTCTGATTATTCTTTTATTGCGCCGAGTGCTACGATGATGATTCATCCTGTTAGAATGAGTGGAACTGTTGTAGGAGTAGCTCAAACCTATGAATATTTTGATAAAATGCAAGAGCGTATTGTAGATTTTGTTGCTAAAAATTCCAAAATTACTAAAGAACGTTTTAAAGAGCTTATGTTAGATACGGGGAAATTAGCTAAGGATGTAGGTAGTATTTTAGTAGGGGAAGAAGCAGTAGCGGAACAACTTATTGATGAAATAGGAGGTTTATCAAAAGCAATGGAGAAATTATACAATTTGATTGCACAACAAAAGGAAATTGCAAAAAATAATTTAAATAGTAATAAAGAATAATAGAAGAATGATTCAGTTCTGAATAAAAAATAATATAAATAGAAGCAAAATTTGATGAAAGAGAGGAATTTTTATGTACTATACTATTATGCCCCCTATTACTTCTTCAGAAAATATGGAAGAAAAAGAGATTCCACAAGGAAAAATGTGTATTTATAAAGATCAAACGATAGAGGTTATCCCTGCAGGTGATAAGTTCAAGGTACAAAGAATTTTTTCTACAGATCCTAAAGCTTATTTAGAAGCAAATTTACAACCTGGAAGTTTAATAGATCCATCTTTAATAGAGGAAATATAAGATAAAATAAGAAATAAAAAATTTTATTTTTTAAAAAAAGTTTAAAATAGGAAATCACCTTACAAAAACAAGACAAAAATGTTATAATGATAAGGCAGATTAGTGTTAGCGATAGAGGCTAGCACTTTTTCTTTGAAAGAGATCATAAAAAAGTATTAGAATGATTTAAAGAAAAGGGGAAAGAGATATGTCGATAATAAAAGCAATTATTATGGGGATTGTACAGGGGATGACTGAATTTTTACCCGTTAGTAGCTCGGGGCATTTGGTTATATTTGGAAAGATATTGAGGTTGGAATTAGATACAGGCATTGTTTTTGAGGTGATGTTGCATATAGGAACCTTAATTGCTATTTTTTGTGCTTATACCAAAGATGTATGGTCATTAATTAAAGCTGGTTTTGGTATTTTATTTGATATTCCAGAAGCAATAAAAATCCGTATTCAAGAAGGACATTGGCCAAAAGTAGAAGAGGGAAAACAAAAAGATCCTTATCGTCGATTGATTTGGTTAATTGTAGTAGCGAGTATCCCAACGGCTCTTATAGCATTTACTTTAAAATCCTATATCGAATATTTATTTTCTTCTTTGCTAGGAACGGGAATTGCTTTATTAATTACCGGATGTTTATTATACATAGCAGATAAAGTCGTGGAAGGGAAGACTCGTTTGGAAAATATGAAATATAAAAATGCTTTAGTGATTGGGGTGGTACAAGGTTTTGCTACTATTCCTGGAATTTCTCGTTCCGGTTCTACCATTGTTACTGGATTACTTACAGATTTAGATCGAGAATCAGCGATTCGTTTTTCTTTTTTAATGTCTATTCCAGCAGTATTAGGTGCAGGTCTTTTAGAATTAAAAGATATACCTTCTGATATGGTAGGAGAAGTTTTTTCTGCTCCTTATTTAATTGGTACAGCGGTAGCAGCTATTGTTGGATTTATTTGTATTAAAGCTTTGATTGTAGTACTTAAAAATCAAAAACTTCATTGGTTTTCGTATTATTGTTGGATTGTAGGTTTACTTGCTATTATAACCTATTGGATTGTTTAAAATAGATAAGAATAGATAGGAGGGGAGGAACATTGGCGAAGAAAAAAAAGGGACGTTCTTTAACTAAAGAAGATTTGCTACAAGAAATTATGATAGTCTGTATTTTGGCTTTAGGATTATTATTAGCTATTAGTATTTATACTCAGCAAGCTGGATATATTGGGAAAGCAATCTCTTATGTAATGATTGGTTTATTTGGTTTTTCAGCTTATTTTTTACCACCGATGATTATTGTATATAGTCTTTTGATTCTGTATAAAAAATGGACCCCAAATTGGAAAATATGGATTTTAGGCGTTTTCCTACTTTTATGTTCTATTCTTGTTCATGTACTTCATCCACCTATAGTAGATGGTACATTTCTTGAAAAAATAGTTGAATATTATCAGATGGGAGATTGGAATACAGGAGGGGTTATAGGTGCCCTGCTGGGACAAGTTTTGTTACAAATTGTAGGTATTTATGGTACGTATATTGTTCTTTTTACTGGTTTTATTGTGGTTCTTATTTTACTTACAGAGCGTTCTTTATTTCGATGGGGTATTGGTTTTGGACGAAAAATTTGGAGAAGTTTTAAAGAAAAAACACAACAAGGACTTGATTTCGCTACAAGACTTTTTGAAGTAGAGGTACAAGAACAGGAAGAAGAGGAGAAGTTAGAAGAATGGTTGGAACAACCCATTCAAATTCATGATCATTTACAAATGGATTCTTTAAATGTAGAAGAAAAGGAAGACAAAGCTCTTTGTTTATTGGTCCAAGAAAAAATTGAACCGAATACTGAACTCAATACGGAACTTAATACTTTAGTACAATCAAAAGAAAAGGCAGAAGAAGAAAAAGTTGAATCTATTGCTATTTCTTCTACATCCCAAAATTCTACTTATACCTTTCCTTCTCTAGAGCTTTTACAAAAACCAGTAGCTATGGTACAAGGAAAAGGAATGAATAAAATTCGAAAGAATGCTAAAAAGTTAGAAGATACTTTGCAAAGTTTTGGCGTACAAGCCAAAGTGATACAAGTAAATCGTGGCCCAACAGTAACAAGATATGAAGTACAACCCAGTCAAGGAGTAAAGGTTAGCCGCATTGTTAATTTAGCGGATGATATTGCATTAAATTTAGCTGCAGCTGGGATTCGAATGGAGGCTCCTATTCCAGGAAAAGCAGCTGTTGGTATTGAAGTGCCTAATGAAGAAACGCAAGCAGTTTTTTTACGAGAAGTATTAGAAAGTAAGGACTTTGAAAACTTTCCATCTAATTTGGCTTTTGCTTTAGGAAAAGATATAGGTGGTAATACTGTTATTACCGATATTGCTAAAATGCCACATTTATTAATTGCTGGCGCCACTGGTTCTGGAAAAAGTGTTTGCATCAATACGTTAATTACAAGTATTATATATAAAGCAGATCCCAAGGATGTTAAATTATTACTTATTGATCCTAAGGTAGTAGAATTAAGTGTTTATAATGGAATTCCTCATCTTTTAATTCCAGTAGTAACAGATCCTAAAAAAGCAGCTAGTGCTTTGAATTGGGCTGTACAAGAGATGATTAAAAGATATAAATGGTTTGCCGAATATAGTGTTAGAGATATCAAAGGATATAATCAAATGCAACAAGAGAAAAAAGATCCAGAAATAGAACCTATGCCACAAATGGTCATTGTAATTGATGAATTAGCAGACTTAATGATGGCTGCTTCTAAAGATGTAGAAGAAGCTATTTGCCGTTTGGCTCAAATGGCTCGAGCAGCGGGTATACATTTAATTATTGCAACCCAAAGGCCTTCAGTAGATGTGATTACTGGAGTAATTAAGGCAAATATTCCGTCTCGTTTAGCCTTTGCTGTTTCTTCTGGAACAGATTCTAGAACGATTTTGGATATGAATGGAGCAGAAAAATTATTAGGAAAAGGAGATATGCTTTTTGCTCCTGTTGGTGCACCTAAACCAATTCGTATTCAAGGTGCATTTATTTCAGATAAAGAAGTAGAAAAAATTGTTGATTTTGTTAAACAAGATCAACCAGAAGAGTATCATGAAAAAATGTTAGAGGAAATTACTGGTGGAATTAATTTAGAAAATGAAGAAGAGGAAGTAGATGAACATTTATCCGATGCTATTACTTTAGTCATTCAACAAGAAAAAGCATCTATCTCTATGTTACAACGAACTTTTCGTATTGGATTTAATCGTGCTTCTAGGTTAATGGATTCTTTGGAAGCTAGAGGAATTGTAGGCCCAGATGAAGGAAGTAAACCAAGAAGAGTACTAATTTCACCTGCCGAATGGGAAAATAGGAATAATGAAGGTCAGGTTTCTTAAAAAAAGGAGGATACTTTATGAAAACAGATATTCAAATTGCACAAGAAGCTATATTAAAACCTATTCAAGAAGTAGCAAAGACGATTGGAATAGCAGAGGAAGATTTAGAGTATTATGGAAGATACAAAGCAAAGTTAGGGGATGAAGTATGGAAGAAAGTAAAAGATAATCCGGATGGGAAATTAGTCTTGGTTACAGCTATTAATCCTACTCCTGCGGGAGAAGGAAAAACAACAGTGACTGTTGGTTTGGGACAAGCCATGGGACAATTAGGGAAAAAGGCAGTAGTAGCTTTACGAGAGCCTTCTTTAGGACCTTGTATGGGAATGAAAGGCGGAGCCACTGGAGGTGGATATGCTCAAGTTGCTCCTATGGAAGAAATTAATCTTCATTTTACTGGAGATATTCACGCTATAACAGCTGCTCATAATTTATTATCGGCTATGATCGATAATCATCTACAACAAGGTAATTTATTAAATATTGATCCTAGACAAATTGTATGGCCAAGGGTTATGGATATGAATGATCGAGCTTTGCGTAATATTGTAGTTGGATTAGGTGGAAAAGCTCATGGTGTACCTAGAGAAGATGGATTTATTATTTCTGTGGCGTCAGAAATCATGGCTATTTTATGTTTAGCACAAGACATACAAGATTTAAAAGAACGTATTGGACGTATTATTATAGGATATACTTATGAAGGCCAACCTATAACAGCGAAAGATTTACAGGCTCATGGTGCTATGACTGCTTTACTTAAAGATGCATTAAAACCAAATCTTATTCAAACTTTAGAAAATACACCTGTTATTATGCATGGAGGTCCTTTTGCTAATATTGCTCATGGGTGCAATAGCCTTCAAGGTACTCAAATGGCATTAAAATTAGGAGATATTGTGATTACAGAAGCTGGTTTTGGAGCTGATTTAGGAGCAGAGAAATTTTTTGATATTAAATGTCGTATGGGAAATCTACAACCGGATGCGGTTGTTATTGTAGCTACAATTCGAGCATTAAAATACAATGGTGGTGTAGCTAAAGATCAACTTTCTACTGAAAATTTGAAAGCTTTAGCAGAAGGTTTTTGTAATTTAGAAAAACATATCCAAAATGTTCAAAAATTCAACTTGCCAGTTATTGTTACTTTGAATGCTTTTACTACAGATACTCAAGCGGAAATGGATTATGTACAAAAACGATGTGAACAATTAGGTTGTACTTTTGCTAAGGCAGAAGTTTGGGCTAAAGGAGGAGAAGGTGGCTTAGAATTAGCTAAAAAAGTATTACATGTTCTTGATACAAAGCCTCCACATTTTCAACCTTTATATGATATAGAAGATTCTATCTCTGATAAACTTCATACAATTGCTACAGAAATTTATGGAGCCAAAAATGTAGTCTTAACTGCGAAGGCTCAAAAAGATTTACAACAGATACAAAAATTAGGGTTGGAAAATGTACCTATTTGTGTAGCTAAGACTCAATATTCTTTATCTGATCAACCTCAATTATTGGGTTGTCCAAAAGATTTTACTATTACGGTTCGTGAACTTCGAATTTCAGCAGGTGCTGGATTTATTGTAGCTATTACGGGTAATATTATGATTATGCCTGGTTTACCTAAAAAACCAGCTGCGACCGAAATCGATATTAATAAAGATGGTCAAATTATAGGATTATTTTAACGCTGTGTAATGAAAGTTATAAAGAATAAGATCATTCGTGCAGATACTTAATATAGATGGGGGAAGAATTTTATGAATCAAATAATGGATGGAAAAAAGATTTCCAATGAGATTAAAAATGAAATTAAACAAGAAGTGTCCGAATTAAAAGAAAAAGGAATAGAACCTACTTTAGCTGTTGTATTAGTAGGAGAAGATCCGGCGTCTAAGATTTATGTATCGAATAAGAAAAAAGCTTGTGAATATGTAGGTATTCGTTCTTTATCCTATCTATTACCAAAAGAAACGACAGAAGAAGAATTACTATCCTTAGTACAGACGTTAAATAATCGAGAGGATATTCATGGTATTTTAGTGCAACTTCCTTTACCTAGCCACATACAAGAAGAAAAAGTTATTATGAGTATTGATCCTAAAAAAGATGTAGATGGTTTTCATCCAATCAATGTGGGAGCATTAAGTATTGGTAAAAAAGCTTTTCTACCTTGTACTCCTGCAGGAATTATTGAATTATTAAAGCGTTCAGATATTTCTATTGAAGGAAAACATTGCGTAGTCATTGGACGTAGTAATATTGTGGGAAAACCAATATCTATGCTTTTATTAAGAGAAAATGGTACGGTGACAGTGTGTCATTCAAAAACAGTTAATTTAAAGGAACTATGTCAACAAGGGGATATTATTGTAGCAGCTATTGGAAAAGCTAATTTTATAACAGCTGATATGATTAAGCCAGGGGCAGTTTTGATTGATGTAGGGATTAATCGTTTGGAAAATGGAAAACTTTGTGGTGATATTGATTTTAATGATTGTAAAGACAAAGTCAGTGCTATAACTCCAGTACCAGGAGGAGTAGGTCCCATGACGATTGCTATGCTTTTATATAATTGTGTCCTTGGAGCTAGACAGCAAGGAGAGGAGTAAATCGTATGAGTACATCTATTGCATTTGTATCTTTAGGTTGTGATAAAAATTTAATCGATAGTGAAAATATGTTGGGACTTTTAAAAGAAGCAGGGTTCAATCTTATTATTGATGAAGCTCAGGCTGAAGTAATTGTGATAAATACTTGTTGTTTTATTCAAGAAGCTCAAGAAGAAAGTATTGATACTATATTACAAATGGCTCTTTATAAAAAGGAAGGTAAATGCAAAGCTTTAATTGTAACAGGTTGTATGGCAGAACGTTATAAAAAAGAAATCATGCAAGAAATTCCAGAAATAGATGGTATTATTGGTACTACAGCATATGATCAGATAGTACCTGTTATTCAAAAAGTATTACAGGGAGAAAAAGTAGAGGCTTTTTCAGATCTTCATCGTCATATAGAGATAGAAGGAAAACGGATTTTAAGTACACCAGGTTACTATGCATATTTAAAAATTGCAGAAGGTTGCAATAATCATTGTAGCTATTGTATTATTCCTAAAATTCGAGGAAACTATCGTAGTCGTAGTATCGAAAGTTTATTACAAGAAGCAAAAACTTTGGTACAAGAAGGAGTACGAGAGCTTATTATTGTAGCTCAAGATGTTACTCGATATGGGCAAGATTTATATAATGAAAAAAAGCTTCCTGAATTATTAACTCAGCTTTGTCAAATAGAAGATCTTCGATGGATACGTCTTTTATATTGTTATCCGGAAGAAATTACAGATGAATTAATTCAGGTAATGGTAAAGGAACCCAAAATTTGTAGATATATTGATATGCCTATTCAACATGCCAATGATGATATCTTAAGGCGAATGGGAAGGCGAAGTAATCAAAAACAATTACGAAAAGTGATGGAGAAGTTACGTCAAGCAATGCCAGATATTTGTTTGCGAACCACGTTAATTACTGGATTTCCGGGCGAAACTCAAGAACAGTTTGAGGATTTATATGCTTTTGTAAAAGAAATGAAGTTTGATCGTTTGGGTGTTTTTACTTATTCTAGAGAAGAAGGAACGAAGGCAGCTACGTTTTCTAATCAAATTCCAGAAGAAATAAAAGAAGAGAGACGAAATCAATTAATGGAATTACAACAGAAAATTAGTGCAGAGCTATCTAAACAAATGATAGGACAAAAGGTAGAAGTATTGATTGAAGGGCAACTTCCAGAACAAGGTGTATATTGTGGAAGAACTTATAAAGATGCGCCAGATGTAGATGGAATGGTGTTTGTGCCTGTGAAATCCACATTCAATGACTTATTATCTGGAGATTTTATTACTGTACGTATACAGGAAGCTTATGAATATGATGTGGTAGGAGAGATGATAAAATGAATCTAGCCAATAAACTAACCTTTCTTCGTATATTTATGATTCCTATTTTTTTGATATTTTTATTAACCAATTGGGTACCAGAACCTATTGGTTCTTATGGAGCTTTGATTCTTTTTGTCTTAGCTTCTTGTACTGATTTTTTAGATGGATATATTGCTAGATCTAGAAATATGATTACCAATCTAGGAAAGTTTTTAGATCCTTTGGCGGATAAATTATTAGTAATTTCTGCTATGATAGGATTAATTCAACTAGATCGTTTATCTGCTTGGGTTGTAATTATTATTGTAAGCCGCGAGTTTGCCGTTACCGGTTTTCGAATTTTAGCTGCTTCAGATGGAATTGTTATTGCAGCAAGTAAATGGGGAAAGATTAAAACAGTTAGTCAAATGATTATGGTAATTTTATTACTATGGAATGGACAAGGATTTTTATTTCAATGGTTAGAAACTATTTTTATTGGAGCTAGTGTTATTTTTACTATTATTTCAGGAATAGATTATATCATGAAAAATAAGCAAGTATTAGCAGAATAATAAAATCAATAAGTATATACGTAATAATAAAATTTTAGAAAGCAATATAACTATACAATAAGTTATAACTAAAGAAGGGGTCTATATGAAGGCAGAAATTATTGCAGTTGGAACAGAAATTTTGTTAGGAGAAATTACAAATACTAATGCTCAATACATCGCTAAAAAATTGGCTGACTTAGGAATTTTTGTTTATTATCAGACAGTAGTTGGTGATAACCCAAAACGCCTGAAAGAAATTTATAAACAAGGATTTCAAAGAGCAGATCTTTTAATTACAACTGGTGGCTTAGGACCTACTCAAGATGATTTAACAAAAGAAATAGCGGCTGATTATTTTCAAAAGAAAATGATATTCGATGATTTCAGTTGGACAAAGATTCAGCATTATTTTATGAAACGCAATGTACCACTAGTAGAAGGAAATAAAAAACAAGCTTTTTTTCCTGAAGAAGCGTATATTATACCAAATTCTAAGGGAACAGCACCTGGATGTATTATAGAAAAAGAAGGTAAGATACTGATTCTCCTTCCAGGGCCGCCTAGTGAAATGATTCCTATGTTTGAAGAATTCGTCATTCCTTATTTACAAAAATTTCAAGAAGAAATTTTAGTGTCCAAAGTTGTACATGTAGTAGGTATAGGAGAAAGTCAAGTAGAGGAACAGTTGGAGGATATTATTAAAAAACAAACCAATCCAACTATTGCGCCTTACGCTACCAAAGGAGAAGTACGATTACGCTTAACAGCTCGTAGTAAAACAAAGGAAGAAGGCTTAGCTTTAATAGAACCGATAGAGAAAGAAATTCGAAAACGTTTAGGTGTCCATGTTTATGGTGTCAATTCAACTACTTTAGAAGAAGAGCTTGTACGCCTATTGCTAGAAAGAAAATATACGATTAGTTTGGCTGAATCTTGTACAGGAGGTATGATTTGTAGTCGTTTGGTAAATTGTTCTGGAGTTTCTCAGGTACTAATAGAAGGAGCTGTTACGTATTCTAATGATGCTAAAAAAAGACGGTTAGGAGTAAAAAGTGAAACATTAGAACAATATGGAGCAGTAAGCGAAGAAACAGCTAGAGAAATGGCTATAGGAATAGCAAAGGCGGCTCAAACAGATATCAGTCTTAGTGTGACAGGTATTGCAGGCCCTGAAGGTGGTAGTCAAGAAAAACCAGTAGGTTTAGTTTATATTTCTATATATTATCATGGAAAAGTAAAAGTACGAAAATGTAAATTTTCTGGAACACGTCAACAAATTAGAGAACGGGTAACAATAGAAGCGTTAGATTGGTTACGGCAAGAATTATTAAAATAATAGTTGACGAACAAGAAAATATGGGCTATAATAAGAACATGAGTTCGATATAGATCGGATGAATGAGAAAGGTGGTGACCTGGTTATACCAGGGAAATATGGATCAAGATAAATTAAAGGCATTGGATTCTGCAATTACACATATTCAAAAACAATTTGGTAAAGGTTCAATTATGAAACTGGGAGAATCTCAAGAAAATATGAATATTGAGACAGTTCCTACTGGTTCTTTAAGTTTAGATATTGCATTAGGAGTTGGTGGAATTCCTAGGGGTAGGATTATTGAAGTATATGGACCAGAATCTTCAGGAAAAACTACTGTGGCTTTGCATATGGTAGCAGAAGTACAAAAATTAGGTGGCATTGCAGCTTTTATTGATGCTGAACATGCCTTAGATCCTAGTTATGCAAGCCGCTTAGGAGTTGATGTAGATAATCTTTATATTTCTCAACCAGATCATGGAGAACAAGCATTAGAGATTGCTGAAACGATGGTTCGTTCAGGTGCTATTGATATAGTTATTGTTGACTCGGTTGCCGCCTTAGTACCTAAAGCAGAAATCGAAGGAGAGATGGGCGATAGTCATATGGGACTTCAAGCGCGATTGATGTCTCAAGCTCTTCGTAAATTGACCGGAGTAGTTAATAAATCCAAGTGTATTGTTGTATTTATTAATCAATTACGTGAAAAAGTTGGAATTGTTTTTGGCAGTCCTGAAACTACTACAGGAGGTCGTGCTTTAAAATTTTATGCCTCTATCCGTTTAGATGTTCGACGTATTGATTCTGTTAAACAAAGTAATGATTTTGTAGGAAATAGAACTAGAGTAAAAGTAGTAAAAAACAAAGTAGCACCTCCTTTTAAACAAGCAGAATTTGATATTATGTATGGAGAAGGAATTTCAAGAGAAGGAGATGTTCTTGATTTAGGATCTGATTTAGATATTGTTTCAAAAAGTGGATCTTGGTATTCTTATGGAGAAATCCGGTTAGGACAAGGACGAGAAAATGGAAAGATTTTTCTTAAAGAAAATCCAGATATTTGCTTTGAAATTGAAAATAAAATACGTGAACATTATCAATTACCTTTATTATCAGTAAAAGAAATGGAAGAGAAAGTAGAAGAATTACAAAAAGAAGATGTAAATGAGGAAGAGTAAGACGTAGTAAAAAATACAATAAACGTATATAAGCTCTATGCTTATCCAATGTGGACGAGCACAGAGCTTTTCTCTTTTGGATTATTTTACATCATTTTGCAATCGTTTTATAGATATTTAAGTTCAAACTGTAATTTTTCTAAAGTCTTATTTAAAGTATAATAAGGTTGATAGTATTTTCTTATCGTTGATATGAGTAGAAGAGGTGATGTTATTCATGATGAAAATTACAAAAATAGAACCACAAAAACGACGTAAAAATCGTTGGTCTATTTTTATTAATGGAGAATTTTCTTTTGGCATCAGTGCAGATGATCTATATCATTTAGGATTAAAAGAAGGACAAATAATTGAAAAAAAAGAATTAAAATATATTGAAGATACTATTTTATATACAAAGGGTAAAGATAAAGCTCTTCATTTGCTCAGTTATCGAAGTAGAACAGAGAAAGAAATTAGGCAACGGTTATATCAAGAGTCTTATCCTAAGAGGGTAATTGATCGAATTGTTGACTTTTTATATAAATATTCTTTTTTAGATGATAAAGTGTTTGCAGAACAATTTGTAAAAAGTAAAATGCAAGGAAAACCGATGGGGAAAAAAATGTTAGTTTATCAATTGGAGCAAAAAGGTGTATCAAAAGACATTGCAGAGATAGTAATTGCGAAGCAAGATATTAATGAAGTAGAAGCCGCTTACCAATTAATTAAAAAAAGAGTTAATATAATGAATATAACAGAGTTTACATTAAAAGAAAAACAAAGAGTATATAATTATTTGCAACGACGAGGATTTTCTTATGATAGTATTTATCAAGTATTGGATAAGTTAGAAAAGAACATACAAGAAAATTCAAATTAAAGAAATAGTAGGTAGTTTATGAGTGAATCGTTTATATGTTTATAAAAAACAATTTATTTATAGATCCTAGTAGAAGAGAAAGCTTCTATGCTTGACATTGGTTTTAAAAAGTAATACAATTTAAATGTTAGAGTGGACTCTTTTGAACAATGAAAACTGAATAAAGGAGGTGTTGGTTATCGGTGAAATTATTATTAGTGTTGTGATAACAGCCGTCATTGTTGGAATTATTGCTTTTATGACGGGTGTTGCTTATCGAAAAAAAATCGCAGAAGCTCAGATTGGCACAGCAGAAAGAAGAGCATTAGATATTATTAATGATGCAATTAAGACAGCAGAAGCTAAAAAGAGAGAAATTGCATTAGAAGCGAAAGAAGATGCTCTACAAGTCAAAAATGACTTAGATAAAGAAGTAAAAGAACGTCGAAATGAACTTCAGCGCCTTGAAAGAAGACTTCTTCAAAAAGAAGAAGCTTTAGATAGAAAAGCAGAATCTTTTGAGAAAAAAGAGTATCAATTTATACAAAGAGAAGAAGAGATAGAACAATTAAAGGATGAAGCGATCAAATTACAACACAAACAATTACAAGAATTAGAAAATATTTCAGGATTAACTTCAGATCAAGCAAAACAATATTTATTAGAAACTATTGAAAGTGAAATAAAACATGAATCTGCTATGCTTATTAAAGAAATTGAAAATCAAACAAAACAAGAAGCAGATAAAAAGGCAAGAGATATTATTACCAATGCCATCCAAAAGTGTGCAGCTGATCATGTAGCGGATACAACAGTATCTGTTGTTTCCTTACCCAATGATGAGATGAAGGGGCGTATCATTGGACGAGAAGGAAGGAATATTCGAGCTTTGGAAACTTTGACAGGCATAGATCTTATTATTGATGATACTCCTGAGGCCGTTATTTTATCTGGGTTTGACCCTATTCGTAGGGAAATTGCCCGCATTGCACTAGAAAAATTAATTGTAGATGGGCGAATTCATCCAGCACGTATTGAAGAAATGGTAGAAAAAGCAAAGAAGGAAGTAGAAACTATTATTCATGAAGAAGGAGAATCAGCTACTTTTGAAACAGGTGTTCATGGATTACATCCTGAATTAGTACGTTTGCTAGGAAAGTTAAAGTATCGAACTAGTTATGGACAAAATGTTCTTAAACATTCTATTGAAGTATCTCATTTAAGTGGCTTAATTGCTGGAGAAATAGGAGTCGATATTCGTTTAGCTAAAAGGGCAGGATTATTACATGATATTGGAAAAGCCGTTGATCATGAAATGGAAGGTTCTCATGTTAGTATTGGTGTAGAGCTTTGTAAGAAGTATCGTGAATCAAAAACAGTTATTAATGCAGTAGAGGCTCATCATGGTGATGTAGAGCCTGAAAGTATTATCGCTGTAATTGTACAAGCTGCGGATACTATTTCTGCTGCAAGACCTGGTGCAAGAAGAGAAACGTTAGAAATTTACATTAAACGTTTGCAAAAGCTAGAAGAAATAGCTGATAATTTTGAAGGGGTAGAAAAGTCATTTGCTATTCAAGCGGGTAGAGAACTCCGTATTATGGTAATTCCAGAGCAAGTAAATGATGCAGAAATGAATTTACTTGCTAGGGATATTGCAAAACGCATTGAATGTGAATTAGAATATCCAGGTCAAATAAAAGTGAATATAATTCGTGAAACTAGAGCTATTCAATATGCTAAATAAAAATAAAAGCATGAAATTGATTATAACAAATTTCATGCTTTTATTTTTATTTTTTAAAGGGTTTTCCAAGTTTTTATAGAATATATATAATATAGATATCATAGAAGGGAGTTTTCTTAATGGAAATATTAAAGGTTGCATCAAAATCAAATCCAAATTCTGTAGCAGGAGCTTTAGCTAATATTATTCGTGAACAAGGAAATGCTGAATTGCAAGCAATTGGCGCAGGAGCATTAAATCAAGCTGTAAAAGCAATTATTATTGCAAGAGGATACGTAGCTCCCTCAGGTATTGATCTTATTTGTATTCCTGCATTTGTAGATATTGAAATTGAGGGGGAAACGCGTACTGCTATTAAATTGATCGTACAGTCAAAATAAACTTTATAAAATAAAAGGCACTTAGTGCCTTTTATTTTATTGTGTTTCTACTTCAAAGCTAAGACAGTCGGTTTCTTCTTTAGATTTTGCATGAGATCCATTGGGACCTATTTGAATACTATCTAAGGTACAATATTTGACTTGATCATTATATTGGCAAGACTTTACACTACAATGAATTTTTTGGTCTTCTGGTCGATTCATATATATTACCTCCTAGGTTTTAATATATTCTTTATCAGTATGTACAGATTTGATATTTTTATTCATAATGAAAAAGGTAGATAAAAACTTGCAAAATGTTCAAAAAATTTTCTTTTGGATCACAAAAAAAGCTTCAAAAAGAATTTTTAAAAAATAATACTTGCAAATATCAGAAAAATATATTACAATAAGAAACATTGAGAGATAGAGTTATTATAGGTAGGTGGTTAAAATGTATTTATCTAAAAAAGGAAGTAAAATTAAACCTTCATCTACATTAGTGATTACAGCTAAAGCAAAACAAATGAAGGCAGAAGGAATAGATGTTATCGGTTTTGGTGCAGGAGAACCTGATTTTGATACCCCTGTTCATATAAAAGAAGCAGCTATTAAAGCTATTCAAGAAGGTTTTACAAAATATACACCTGTAGCAGGAATGATTGAACTCCGACAAGCTATTTGTGATCAATTACAAAAGGAATATGGTCTTTTTTATAAATCTAATCAAATAGTTATTAGTAATGGGGCTAAGCATTCGTTAACGAATACATTTATGGCAATTTTAAATCCAGGCGACGAGGTTATTATCCCCGCACCTTTTTGGTTGAGTTATCCTGAGATGGTTTATTTAGCAGATGGTTGTCCTAAAGTAGTTCCTACAAAAAAAGAAAATCAATATAAATTGACACCACAAGAATTAAAGGAAAATATTACAGAACGTACAAAGGCATTAATTATTAATAGTCCTAGTAATCCAACAGGTATGATTTATCGAAAGGAAGAATTAGAAGATTTAATAGAGATTGCTTTAGCGTATGATTTATATATTATTTCAGATGAAATTTATGAAAAATTAATTTATGATGGAGCAAAACATGTTAGTGTAGCTAGTTTAGGATCAAAGGTCTATGAAAAAACTATTCTGATTAACGGAGTTTCTAAAAGTTATGCCATGACAGGTTGGCGAATTGGATATGCAGCAGCTCATCCAGATATTGCAAAGGTTATATCTAATATTCAAAGTCATGGGTCTTCTAATCCAAATTCTGTAGCTCAAAAAGCAGCTTTAGCAGCTATTAAAGGGCCACAAGATTGCGTAGAAGAAATGCGTCAAGCTTTTGAAAAACGTAGGAATTATATGATGGAACGTATTGAAAAAATGACAGAGTTGTCAGCTTTTAAGCCACAAGGAGCTTTTTATGTGTTAGTGGATATCAATGCTTTAATAGGCGCTTCTTATAAAGGACAAATGATTCAAAAAGCTAGTGATTTGGCTTCATTATTATTAGAATATGCTCAAGTAGCTGTTATTCCATGTCAAGATTTTGGTTGCCCTAATCATATACGGTTATCTTATGCTATTTCTATGGAAAATATTAAAGAAGGTTTGGATCGTATTGAAAACTTTATTCAACAATTATTATTTTAAACATTTCTATAAAATATTTTAATGAATATAAAATCATAAAAAGAGGAGTTATCCTTATTTTTATGATTTTTTTGTATTATAAGTAAAAATTGATATAATAAAAATAGAAGAATAAAAGTTATATATATAAGAGGAGAGAATATGATGAAGAAGGTTATTGGAGTTTTAGGTGCAGGCAATATGGGATTTGCTATTATACAAGGACTTATTCAAAAAGGATGGCAAGATCAAATTTTATTTTTAGATCAATCCGAAAAACGATGTCAGTGGGTATTTGAAAAGACAGGTTTACATTCAGAAAAAGATATAAAAACATGGGTTCAAAAAGCAGATATTTTAGTTTTTGCTATAAAACCACAACAATATAAAGAAGCTTTACAAAAAATACAATCTTATATAAGTCAAAATCAAATTTTAGTAAGTATTGCACCAGGTATTTCAACTACTACCATACAAGATTGGATGGGAATTTTTATAAGAGTTGTTCGTGCTATGCCTAATACACCAGCATTAATTGGTGAAGGTATGACTGCTCTTTGTTTTTCTAAAGGAGAATATACGGAGGAAGAAAAGTATACTATTGATACTTTGTTTCATTCCTTAGGACAAGTTGAATATTTAAATGAAACAGTTATGGATGCAGTTGTTCCAATTTCTGGTAGTTCACCGGCTTATGTATATATGATGATTGAAGCCATGGCAGATGCAGGCGTATTACAAGGATTACCAAGAGAGAAAGCGTATCGTTTAGCAGCTCAAGCAGTACTAGGTTCAGCTAAGATGGTACTAGAAACAAAAAAACATCCAGGAGTATTAAAAGATCAAGTATGTTCTCCAAGTGGAACTACGATAGAAGCGGTTCGGATTTTAGAGAAAAAAGGATTTCGTAGTGCTTTAATAGAGGCGATGGAAGAATGTTATAAAAAAACAAAAGGTTTTAAATAAAAAATAGATAAGACAAGCATTCATATCTTTCTTTTTTCTCTCATATATTGGAGTAAAAGGGGGAATGTAGATGAGAATAAAAAGAAAGGTACGAAGTTCAAGACGTCATATTTCAAAAAGGTATTTATTATATATAATAGGTAGTGGATGTATTATTATTGGTATTTTAATAGGAGCTATCATTGCTCATAATGTAAATGAAATTCAAC
>JAAYSE010000012.1 GCA_012524135.1 Candidatus Epulonipiscium sp.
CATTTATGTCAAGATCGTCTTGATTTATATTCTGGAAATGATGATCAAATTTTACCTTTACTTGCTTTAGGTGGTAAGGGAGTTATTTCTGTTATTGCAAATATTCTACCTCAAGACACACATGATTTAGTACAAAAATTCTTTGACGGAGATCTACAAGGTAGTTTAGACTTGCAATTAAAAATGCAACCTTTAGTAAACGCTTTATTTTCAGAAGTAAATCCCATTCCTGTTAAAACGGCTGTAGCTTGGATGGGTTATAACGTAGGTCATTGTCGTATGCCTTTAACAAACATGGAAAGTGTAAATGAACAAAAGCTAAAACAAGCTATGATTGAGTATGGCTTTTCTCTATAGTAAGCTTAATCCACTAGCTTAGAAAGGAAACTATCCAATGATAAGAATAATTATGCACGGATGTAATGGAAAAATGGGGCAAGTCATTTCTAAGTTGGTAGCCCAAGATACAAGATTTGAAATAGTAGCTGGTATTGATGTTAATTTACATCACTCTAATCCCTATCCTGTATTTGCAAATATTCATGATTGTGATATAGAAGCGGATGTTATTATTGATTTTTCTACTGCTACTGCTATCCCCCCTTTATTGGAATATATACAAAATAAAAAAGTTCCTTTAGTTCTTTGTACAACTGGATTACCTCCTGAATTAATTCAACAAATACAAAAGATAAGTATTGATATTCCTATTTTCTTTTCCGCTAATATGTCCCTCGGGGTAAATTTACTAATAAACCTAGCTAAACGTGCTACCGAGATACTAGCAGATGCTCATTTTGATATTGAAATTATTGAAAAACATCATAACCAAAAAATTGATGCTCCTAGTGGCACAGCTTTAGCTTTAGCTGACGCTGTAAATGACTGTCTGGATCATCAATATAACTATCAATATAATCGACATGACTCATTAAAGAAAAGAGAAAAAAAAGAAATTGGAATTCATGCTATTAGAGGGGGTACAATTGTAGGTGAACATTCTATTATCTTTGCAGGACAAGATGAAATTATTGAATTAAAACATACTGCTCTTTCAAAAGAAATCTTTGCTGTAGGTGCCTTAAAAGCTTCTGCTTTTTTGATTTCCAAACCTGCTGGTCTTTATCAGATGGAACATCTAATGAATGAATAAAAAAATCACCTGTAAATACAGGTGATTTTTAATATTCAATTCCTTTCCTTGCTTCTATACCTTGTTCAAATGGGTGCTTGGTGCATTCTATCGTTGAAATATAATGAGATTTTTCTGCGATGCAAGAAGTTATTGTCCTTCCTGTCAAAATAAGTTCCATGTCTTCTGGTTTATGCTCTATTAATGTAAGTATTTCTTCTTCGTCTACCAATTGATTTTCTAAAACGCCTAAGATCTCGTCTAAAATAAGAATATCACATTCTCTTACATCTAATACCTTTTTAGCAAAATTCATTCCATTATATATTTCATTTTGGAGTTCTTTTTTTTGGTCTTCTTTTAAGTTCCAGAAAAAATCACGTTCTTTCTCAAAACAAAATACCTTAAAATGGGGTTCGAGTTGTTTAAGAGCTATTACTTCCCCTGTAGAAGTAGATTTTAAAAACTGAATCATAATTACTTTTAATCCTTGTCCTACTGCTCGTATTCCTTGTCCGATAGCTGCTGTAGTTTTTCCTTTACCATTGCCACAATATATTTGTATTAACCCTTTGTCCAATGGCTCACCTCTTTTCATTAGAAAGGTATTTTATCATACCGCTTTTTCTATTATAATACTTTTCACCGTTCCTTTCAATTTGATTTCCTATTTTTACTTTTCATTAGCATCTAAATCATCCATTTCTTCCATCTTAGATATCGAAACCTCATAAGCCATTCTTGTTATACTACTTCCATCTTCCAATCTTTTTTCATACTGTCTACTTTGAATTCTTCCCCATACCTTTAAAGCAGTTCCAACTTCTAAATTCCTTGCATATCTTGCATTACGTCCCCAAGCAATGCAAGGAATATAATCCGACTTACTATAAGGACGATTGACTGCTAATAAAATATCTGTTATTTCTCTACCAAAAGGAGTCGTTCTATAAATTGGTTTTTTACAAACAAATCCTGTTAAAAGAATTTGATTGGGATTTTTATAAATAATAGGATCTGTCAAAATAAAAAGTTCTCGAGCAAATACAGTTAATACTAATCGATTCTTTTTTCCATCATGACGATTATAAGAACGAAATTGTCCTTGAATTTCAACCATCGTTCCTTCGGCAAGGGTACAATTATGCAATAAACGATCCGAAACAGTAACAGGCAAAATATCTACTGTTTCACTTAATCTAGGCACCTCTAAATCAAAAGTATAAAAACCTTCTCCATATACTTCATGACTAAATTCAAATTCTGAAACAACTTTTCCAATCACTGTAACTTGATTATTTTTTATAACTGGTTCCTTCATTTTTCCATCTCTCCCTTTCTTATTCATGGGGTTTGTATTATATACTCATATTATTCATATTCAACTTTCTATGACTTTAGAATTGTTTTTGTATGAAATAATGAAGGACCTATTTGTTTCCCCGCTACTATTATCGTCGTAACGACACCTAGTATATTTTGTATATTCATTGGTGTAGGTTCCGGAATTGTGATTGAAAATTCTTGTGGTTCAATCACTTTCCCTTCTATAGT
This sequence comes from Candidatus Epulonipiscium sp., assembly GCA_012524135.1. Lineage (GTDB taxonomy): Bacteria > Bacillota > Clostridia > Lachnospirales > JAAYNZ01 > JAAYNZ01. Next base: position 2,687 of record JAAYSE010000012.1, read on the forward strand.
CATTAACTTTCTTTGAATACAACATTGAATACTCGTTATGTCTTTTATATCTTGATCAATACTCGAAACCGTAACACTAGCTCTAGGATTCATTCCATAAGTAATAACCGTAGCTCGATATTTTTGTAAAATTTTACAAGTTTCCGGATCATCCATATTCATTATAAAAATTCCATGAAAAATTTGATCTGAAATATTAGGTTGCATAGATAAAAAAGATTGTATACATGTTCCTGAAGTACAAAGTAAAATATTTAATTTACTAATAAAATCACATAAATATTTTTTCTCCATTAAATCAATAATATCAACTTGATCCATGATTTGATATAATTGCTCTCTCATTATTTTTTTTTCTTTTTTATTACTAATAACACCAATTGTAATCATCAGATGCACTCCTCTATGGTATACCGATCTATGGTATAGTTTGATTAAAATTTCATTGTTTTATGTATCGTTTTTTTATTCTAATTTTAAAGTACATCAAAAAAATAAAGTTCCTACACAAAAACTGTAGGAACTTTATTTTTATTTTTTAAAAAGCAATTACTAATCCACCATCATTCGCATACGTCGAACTTAATCCGGCCATCTCTACTATAATAATATCCTTAAAATTATATCTTTTTTGTACTTCTTCTTTAAAATCCAATGCACGTTGTAAACAATTACAATGAGCAATTCCTAATATTTTTTCTTCTAAATTATTTCCTTCTTCTCCTATAGTATCAATAAATTTTTGAAAAGCACGTTTATATCCTCTTGTTTTATGTACTAATCGAATATGTCCATCATCTGTAGAACCCATAATAGGCTTAATAGAAAGAGCGTTAGCAATTTTAGCAATAACAGGATGTAATCGTCCTGCTTTTGACAAATTTTCTAAGCTTTCTAATAGGAAAAAAGTTTTCATCTCTTCAATATATTTATTAACCTTTTCAACAATTTCCCAATCATTAATATTTTTTTTCGCCAATTCAGAAATTCGAAGAGCAATTAATGTTTCTCCTACACAAGCACTTACAGAATTAAAAACGTGAATAAATTTCTCGCCAACTTCCTCTAAAAATAAATCTTTTGCCAATACTGCACTATTATACGTTCCACTTAAAGCTGAAGATAAAGTTACAACAAAAACACTTTCCTTTCCTTCATAAGCTTTCATAAATTGTTGTGGAGAAGGACATGAAGTCTTAGGAAGATTGGAAGATTGCTTCATTGCTTGTAAATAATCTTGAATATCTATTTCCTCATCATCAATATATACTTTATCATCAACTTGTAAAGTAAGAGGAACAATTTCCACCCCTAATTTATCTTTCATCTCTTTCGTCAGATCGCAACTGCTATCTGCTACAATTTTTATTGACATTTATTCTCCTCCTATATTTTAATGACATACTTCTAACATTGCCTATCATTATTCTTATAAATTTTTGAGCCTATAAAATCCTCATATACTTTTTATGATATTTATACAATTATAACATGCTATAATAAATAAAATGAATCTACTTCTTATTAGAATATCATGATTTCTAAAATAAAGAAAGAGAAAAGTTGATTTTTAAACTTAAATACGATACGATTTAGAAAGTAGATGAAATATATTGTATTCAAAAGGAGTATGTCTATGATTGCCTTAAACATCCTTGATCATCGTTTGTTTATGCAACAATTACTAAAAGGATCTATTTTTTATCCCTTTGAAGTACGAAACGCCGAAGTCCAAACCTTTGCTTCTTTTCAAATTTCTGGGCAGTTGCACAAAGACTTTTTTTTATTAGATGAACAAGATCTTCTTACCAGTCATTATGCCTTATGGAAAGATATTCAACCTTTTATCTTTCAAGTAATAAAAGGCTCTCGTTTGCCTGGAAAACTAAAAATTATTCTATCTTTACCAAAAAATCAGTGGAAAATCTTTTTACCTACCGATAATCAACAAGCAAGTGCTTTCTTCTTAAATATTCTTTATGAAAATCATAAAATGACCTGTACTACAGGTGTAGCCCTCTCCTCTTTTACTTTAGATAAAAGTCTAGAACATGCATGGGATGAATATATCCTTCATTTCTTAAAAGAAAATCAAATTCACACAGAAAAAGCTCTCTAAAAAATAATATTTTTCATTTTATTAGCACTCTTTGTAAATGAGTGCTAATTTTCTCTTGACAGATTTTTTTAAAACATTATCATAGTAATTAGACAATATTTATACGAAAGGATGAAGTATAATGAAGGAAAATGGAAGTCTTTCTATTCATAGTGAAAATATTTTTCCTATTATAAAGAAATGGCTCTACTCAGATCAAGATATTTTTATACGTGAATTAGTATCCAATGCATCTGATGCCATTATGAAATTAAAAAAATTAAATGATATGGGCGAAATACAATTACCCGATGATCCCCATTTTAAAATCCAAGTTCTATTAGATGACAAAAAAAAATTAATTCAAGTCACTGATAATGGAATTGGTATGACTACAGAAGAAGTGAAACAATATATTAATCAAATTGCTTTTTCAGGCGCAGAAGATTTTCTTGATAAATATAAAGATAAAACGGATCAAGATCAAATCATTGGTCACTTTGGTTTAGGCTTTTATTCTGCTTTCATGGTAGCCGATCAAGTACAAATTGATACCCTTTCATACCAAGAAAATGCAGAACCTGTCCAATGGATTTGCGATGGTGGAACAGAATATAAGATAGATTCTAGTAACCGTACCGAACGAGGAACAACGATTACGCTCTATGTAGGAGAAGAAGGTGAAAAATTCTTAAATGAATATACACTTAAAAATGCATTACAAAAATATTGTTCTTTTATGCCTGTTGATATTTATTTTGAAAATGTAAATGCACCTTCTACAGAAAAATCAGAAACAGATAAAGCAACAGAAGAAGATATTCCAAAACCAATCAATAATCCTTCTCCTTTATATTTAAAACATCCTAATGATTGTACGGATGAAGAATATAAAGCCTTTTATAAAGAAGTATTTTTTGATTTTCAAGATCCTTTATTTTGGATTCATTTAAATATGGATTATCCTTTTAAGATGAAAGGTATTCTATACTTTCCTAAATTAAAAAATGAATTTGAAACAATGGAAGGACAAATAAAACTATATTGTAATCAAGTTTTTGTTGCAGATAATATTAAAGAAGTCATTCCAGAATTTTTATTATTATTGAAAGGTGTTATGGATTGTCCTGACTTTCCACTTAATGTATCGAGAAGCTTTTTACAAAATGATGGTTATGTAAATAAAATTTCAAACTATATTTCAAAGAAAGTGGCAGATAAGCTAAAATCCCTTTACCGAAAAGAAAAAGAAAACTACGAAAAGTATTGGGAAGATATTCATCCTTTTGTAAAATACGGATGTTTAAGAGATGATAAATTTTACGATCGAATGAAACCTTTTGTTATTTATAAAACTACAAATGGAGATTATGTTACTTTAGAAGAATATCTAGAAAGAAATAAAGAAAAACATGAAAAAACTATTTTTTATGTGACGGATGAACATCAACAAGCACAATATATTTCTTTCTTTAAAGAAAATGACTTAGAAGCGGTTATCTTACCTTCTAATATTGACCAACCTTTTATTTCTCATTTAGAAATGAAAGAAAATGAAATTACATTTAAAAGAGTCGATTCTGATCTGTCTGATGTGATGAAAGTGAAAGATGATACTACAAGCGATGACGAACAAAAAGAAGTAAACGAAAAAATTGAAAAAATGTTCCATGAAGCTTTAGGTAAAGAAGATTTAAAAATTCAAATTGAAAACTTGAAATCTGAAAATATTTCAGCTATGATTTTATTAGAAGAACAATCACGTCGAATGCAAGATATGAGTTATATGTTTGGTAACCTTGCTCCTGGTATGTTTAAAGAAGAACAAACCTTAGTTGTAAATAAAAGAAATTACTTAGTACAAAAATTATTAGATTTACAACAAAAAGAGGATAAAAAAGAAGATGTAAAATTAATTTGCGAACATTTATATGACTTAGCTCTTCTCAGTCATAAACCTTTAGATGCAGATAGTATGAGCCGCTTTATAAAACGGAATCAAGAAATTTTAAATCGTCTCGTCGAATAAGTATTTTTGTTCTATCTTAATATTATGGCAAAGATTATCTTTGCCATAATATATCAATAAGATACCATCTCTCCAATAGAAAATAAATATAATATCTTTTCTTTCACTTTTTTTCCTGTAATTTGTTCAATCGCTTGAGCGTATAAATCAATTTGCATTTCATAACGATCTTTAATAATATCTACATTTCCATCTGGGACGTAGTCTGTCTTATAATCAACAAGAACAACTCCATCGTTTTCTTCAAAATAACAATCAATCATTCCTTGTACTAATATCAATTCTTCTTTACATATAGACTGAACTTCTGGATAAAACGTAGTAGCTGGAACTCCCATCACAAAAGGTACCTCTTTTTTTATTACTCCCGCTTGCTTCATACGTTTCATTAAAGTTGAACGATTAAAACGTAATAATCGTGCAATAGAAATAACTTTTTTTTCTTCTTCTGTTAGAAGCCCTTCTTCTACCATATCCTGCAATTGAGATTCAATAGCAGTAAAGTTCATTTCTTCTTTAAACTCAAGATGTTGTAAAACCAAATGAAGAATCGTTCCTTTCTCAGCAGAAGTATAAGACTTTTTCTCTTCAATAAACGATGGAATAGGTAAAGTTCTCTCTTTCAAGATTATCGGTTGACTCTCTTCCTCCTCTGATTGAAATTTTCGCTTGATTTCTGTAACTGTTGTTTTTACTGGTAAAGGAACAAGTGCCTCATACGGATATTTCCAAGTTAAACGCTGAATAATTCTTTCCTTTTCACCACTATATTCTTTCTTGGAATCCCAATGAGTTAATTTTTGTTTTATTTCTGTAAAAAATTCTTCTTGTTGACTTTCTATTTGATATAAATCCTCTATTCCCCATTGACATATCTTCCAAGAAGATTTATCTTCTAGTATCCCTTGTTCTTCTACTTGTCCCCATTGCCTAATTAATTGGCCATCTGTATGTCTAACTAATGCAGGTCCTATCCAATCCAAATAATTTTTCGCTTGCAATAAACGATATGGACTTAATCCTTCTTTTATACTCCAAAGAGCTTGACACCAACTTTCTGCTGTCTTTTCTATGTCTCGTACAGAACCTGTTAAAATTAATTTTTCTTTTGCTCTTGTAAAAGCTACATAAAGAATTCTCATTTCTTCTGATAAATTTTCTCTTAAGATTTTCTGAGCAATCGCTGTTCGAGGCAAAGTCTTATAAGATACTCTTTTATAAAAATCTACATATAAAGGTCCTAAACCTAAATCTTGATGTAACAAAATAGATTGTCGTAAATCCATAAAATTAAAACCTTTTCCCAAACCCGAAATAAAAACAATGGGAAATTCGAGTCCTTTACTTTTATGAATACTCATTATTTTAACTAGATTTTCATTTTCTCCAAAAATTTGGGGAGAACCTACATCTCCTTGACTTCTTTGTACTTTTTCAATAAAACGTATAAATTGAAATAAACCGGTATAACTTCCTTGTTCATACTCTTCTGCTCTGTCTAACAATACTCGTAAATTCGCTTGTCGCTGTAATCCTCCTGGCATTGCTCCTACATAATAATAATAATGAGTATCTAAATATAACTGCCATAACAGTTGATCAATAGGCATATATGTAGCCCAATGTCGCCATTTCTTTAGTTGTAATAAAAAATCTTGTAATTTAGTAGATAAACTTTGATCCTCTAAGGTACCTTTAATATAAGCTTGTATACTATCATAAAAACTTCCTTCGGGTAATCCTGTCCGAATTTCTACTAACTCATCCGAGTTTATATCTACAATAGGAGAACGTAGGATAGCTAATAGTGGTATGTCCTGTCTAGGATTATCAATAATATGCAATAAATTTAAAATAGTTTTGACCTCTACACAATCAAAATATCCTGTATTTACATCCGCGTATACGGGAATATTATTTTTTGTTAATTCTTCCTGAAAAACAGAAGCCCATTGATGAGTCGCTCTAAGTAAAATAACAATATCTCCGTATTCTACTCTACGATATTGTTTTATATGTTTATCCCATATTTGATAATTTGCTTGATCATGAACTAATTGATGAATTCTTTTTGCTACCATTCGTGCTTCCAACTCCATTTGTGTTAGCTGTTCTAATTCAAACCTAAGCTCATCATCATTTTGTTTTTCTTTTTGATTCTTTACTTCTTCATTGGATAACTTTTCTCTTTCGATCAAATGAAGTTCAATGCTACCACCTACTTGGATTTCTTCTGATGCCTGTGGATAATTAGCTCCTGGATGCAAAGCTGCTTCCTGATTATACACAATTTCTCCCAAATATTCAGACATTATCTGACGGAAAATAAAATTTGTACCTTCTAGTATTTCTTTTCGGCTTCTAAAATTTTTTGATAAATCAATTCGCTGTCCTTCTCCTTGTTTTTCTTTTTGATACTCTTGATATTTTTGAATAAATAATTCCGGTTTGGCTAAACGAAATCGATAAATACTTTGCTTTACATCACCTACCATAAAAATATTGGGCTGATTTTGATAAACTCTAGAAACACTTCGTAAAATTGTTTCCTGTACTAAATTACTATCTTGATATTCATCAATTAAAATTTCTTCGTATCGTTCTTGCAATCCATAAGCCACAAACGTAGGAAGTATCTTTTCTCCTTCTCGTTTTACTAAAATTTGCAAAGCATAATGTTCAATATCATTAAAATCAAGAAGATTTCTTTCTTGTTTTTGTTCTTGAAAACGATTTGAAAAATCAAGTACCAATGTTTGTAATACTTGTAATAATGGATATAAATTATTTATATTATTTTTAATATCCTCTAATGATTGAAAAAAAATATTTTCTTCTAATTCTTTCATTCCCTTTTTAACTTCTTCTCGTAATTGTTTCACTATTTCTTGTAATTTTTTATCTGTTTCTTTATTGCATCGTCCTAGACGTATAAAATCAATCTGTTGAAAACAATCCCATAAATGAACAAAGTCTTTATCGATTGCTTTTTGAAAATTTCGAATCAAAAAACAATCTGATTCTAACGCTTCTTCATATCCTAAAGGTCCTCCTGGTTGTCTTGAAATTTCTAATGCTTGCTCTATATTTTGAAGATAACTTTCACATTCTATTTTAAGTTGATCTTTAATTTGTTTTGCCCAACTTGTCTTTTCTAAATTTTGATCTTTAATATTAAACTCTTCTATTTTTTCTTGTAACCATAACTCTGGCCAAGGATGACTCTGAATAAAATGATAAAGACGTAAAATAACTTCCTCTAAATCTGTATCTTTTTTCTTTCCCCCATAGCTTTCCACTAATTCTAAAAAAGTTTGATTGTTTTCTTTCTGATACCAATCTTCTAATACCTCTTCTAAAACTTCATCTTTTAATAAATTAATTTCCGTTTCACTTCCAATACGAAAATTGGGATCCAAATTAATCATATGAAAAGAATTTCGAATCACTTCTAAACAAAATGCATGAATAGTCATAATGGAAGCTTGATGAATTAAAGTTAATTGTTTTTGTAAATGAATATCATTCGGTCTTTCCTCTATCGCTTGAACAATGGCTTGAGCAATTCGTTCTCTCATTTCTGCTGCTGCTGCATTTGTAAATGTTACAATAAGTAAACGATCAATATCTACTGGTTCATGTGGATCCGTAATTTTTCGAATAATACGTTCAACTAAAACAGCTGTTTTACCTGATCCTGCTGCCGCGGAAACCAACAAATTACAATCATCTGTTTTAATAGCTGCCATTTGTTCCTCTGTCCATGATACTCCCACCTAAATCCCTCCTATCTATATACCTACTATTTATTATATCAGTTTTTTACAGATTAAAAAATATTTAAAAGGCGTGTTAATCCTCCATTAACACGCCTTCTACTATTTATTTGTAAAAATTTTGAGTATGATAAATAGCATAGGGTTCTTCATGATCATGAAAAGCTGTTCCAATACCTATATATTGATAATCTCCAAGAATATTTTCTCGATGTCCAGTTGAATTCATCCATTGGTGATGAGTTAATATACTATTTAAGTTCATAGCTATATTTTCTCCAAGTTTTTCATATGGAATAGAGGCTTTTTTAAATCTTTTTTCTAACGTACTTTTATTATATCCATGATGTGAAAAAAAGTGATTTTCAGCCATATCTATACTATGATTATAAGCAACTTTAGCCGCTTTTTCATCCCATTGTAACGGTTCTTTCTTAGCTTTTACTCGCTCCGCATTCGTTAAATCAAATAATACTTTTTCATATCCTTGTCGTACTTCCTCTGATAATTGACCTAAATAACCTTCTAACTCTCTTGTAGCTGTCTGATGAATTAAGAGTACTCCTGTTAATTTACTATTTTCTAATAAATCATAGAAAAAATAAAGGTAATAATCTTCTTCTTTGTATCGATCTACACCATCCATAGGAAGAAATTCATAGGTCTCATATCCCTTTTCAATACTAGTAGCTGGAGATGGATATATTTTTTTAACTTTATCTTTAGAATCTCCCATAATAATTCCATTCTTAGATTTCCAATTGGGATCATTCGTGTATAAAGCAACTACTTGATCATTTTTTATTCCAACCTGAAGATAGTTTTGATAATCACGATGATAGATATACCACTCAAAGCCATATTCACTTTGAACAATACGTTTAGGATCGCCTAACTTCTCTTTAACTTTTTTTATACTAGTTCCCATTGATATTCCTTGTATTACAATATTTTGATCCTGTTGATTGTAACGAGGAATATATTTCATATATTCGTATACTCGTAAAGCCAAAACAATAGCCTCTTCTTTTTCTATAAAACCTTGAGGAAATAATTTTTTACCTGATTTTCCTTGTATCAATCCTACAGATATAAAATCATTCATTGCTTGTAATGCCCACGATGAAACCTGACCTTGATCATTAAAGTAGGAAAGATAATCTTTTGTTGATTCTATAGAATAACCTAGTTTTTTCATCATACGATATAAAATCATAATTGTTTCTTCACGAGTTATTTTTTCCATAGGTGAAAAAATATGAGGGGTTTTCCCTTTTATCATGTCTAATTGATATGCTAATGCTACCTCTTCTGAATTGGTATCCTTAAATATCTTTTTTACTTTTTGATCTGAAAGTTCTCCTCCTAATGCTTTATACAACAAAATGGATAGAGTAGCTGTTTCTTCCCTCGTCATCGAATCATGAATCTCTTTGAACCAATGATGTGGTACTAAATAATATTGTTCTGCTTGTTCTAAAAAAAGTTGACTCCATTCTTGATTTTCTTGTCCATAAATAGATGCCATACATAAAGAAAAACATAAAAGGATACTGAACCATCTCTTTATGATTTGATATCCTTTCGATTTCAGGTTTATTCTGCCCATTGAAACCTTCCTTTCTTTTGGATACTTATTTTACATGGTATCCATAAATTATTGGGTTTAATCAAAGGTCAGTCACACTTGTTGTCCTTCTTGGAATTATATCACAAAAGAATCACTTGTCCAATATGGATAAAAGTTGTTTTTCTCCTTCTTCAACGGTAGCAGGTAATGAAATAGGATATCCTTTTTTTTGTAAACGTAAAAATAAATCCACTAATAACGGAGGTTGTAACTGCGCTTGATATAAAATATCTTCTTTTTGGAAGACCTCTTGCCATGTACCTTTTAATACAATATGTCCCTGGTGAATCACATATACTACATCTGCAATCAACGGTACAATATTCATATCATGAGTGGTTAATAATAAAGTTGTACCTTTTTCTTTATGAACATAGTTTAATAAATCAATAAATTCTTGCTTCGATCTAGGATCTAAAGAATCAAAAGGTTCATCTAAAACTAAAATAGATGGATTCATAATCATCGCTCCGGCTAAAGCTACTTTTTTCTTTTGACCTCCACTTAAATAATGAGGGATTTTCGATAAGAGTGAAAGAATTCCTAATTCTTTTGCTAATGCTTGTACTTTTTTATGAATCTCTTCTTCATCCATTCCTTCATTTCTAGGAGTAAAAGCAATATCATCATAAACCCGTGGTCCAATCATCTGTTCATCTACATTTTGGAAAACTACCCCCATCTGCTTACGAGTTTTTTTAAAATCTTGATAGGGAGCCATACCTAAAACTTCTACTGTTCCTTCTACTGGTTTTAAAAGTCCTAACACATGAGACAATAATGTAGTTTTTCCTTCTCCATTGGCTCCAAGAATTACTACCCTCTGTCCTTTTTCTACTACAAAATCTACTCCACATAAACTCACTTCTGTACTATCTTTGTATATATGTTTAATACACTGAACTTTAATCATTGGATTCAAAAAATCACCACCCTTATTCCATATAAAAACATAATTGATATTAATACTATATCTCCTTTTGTAACTACTTGTGTTATTTTTTGAGTCTTAGGCAATTTTCCTTCGTATCCTCTTAACTCATAAATTTGATACATGCGTTCACTCATTTCTATAGCATGAAGAAAGATTACACCTAACATCTTAGAAAGATTTTTTGCATTCTTTATAATCTTCCACGGATCATAACCTCCACGTAATCGTACCACTTGAAACATATTTTCTATGGAATCAAGCAATACAAAAATAGACCGATAAGTTAATAAAAATATATCTACTAAAATACTAGGCATAAAAAAAGAAAACACTCTAAAAACATCGGTATAAGGAGTAGTCATTAATAAAAATATAAAACTCCATGCAACTCCCACTGCACGTAATAATAGTAATAGTCCTTTTTGTGTCCATAAACCTCCCATTAAAAAAGAAAAAAGTGTTCCAAAAAAAAGTGGATACAATAATAAATGAAAAAGTAATGCAAAAGATAATCTAGCACCTATACTCATAAAAAACAAAAGTATTAATAATCCTAAATTTTTTTCTAAATCAGAAGAAAATATAAAAATTCCAATTATAAAAAAAGAAAAAATAGATTTTATTAAAGGGTGCGCTTGATGAAATAGGCTCTGTTGATGAATAGCCATATAATCTATATCTGCTAAATGCACCTTATTCACCTCGATCTTTCAATATTTCGCCCAATAATCATTCTCTGACTATTGGGCTGAATGAAGTATGTTATAACTTTTTTTCAAATAAATGAGGACGAATTTCCATCATAAAAGCAAGTAATCCGCCTGTTACAAAAGACTCTAATAAAATTCCTATCATTAAAATAAGTACTAATGCTGTTCCTCCAGAAGCAAATAAATAATTCACTTCTGATAATGCTTCTTTACTCTCTAATTGTGGATGTGTATCTTTTACATGTTCATAAATATCCTGTTCTTCATGATCTATATCTATATTATGTTCATGATGAGAATGAGGAATAACAAATTCCCATCCTGCTGTATATATTAAAAATCCAGTTACTAAAGTAGTACTAATGATTAATGTAAAAAATGTAGTTAAAAAACCTCTCCAAAAAGTAGCTATTTTCTTTGTCCATACATATTGAAAGAAAAAATAACCCAAAGTAACTTCCAATCCCATCACCAAGGTATTTAATCCAATAATAGTTATACCACCATGCCCCATAAAAGCTAAAATTACATTAACTACAAATATAGCAACAAAACCTATCGTAGGTCCTAAAAAAATACCACTAAAAACAGCCAAACTCATATGAAGTGGAACTATACCTAAAGGAATAGACATAACAATTAACATAACAGCCGACATAATGGCGATATACGGAACTTTTCTTTCCCATCGCCTAACCTTCATTTTATGTAAGACACTGATTAATAGTATACCCATAACGATATAACTTCCAATCCAAAGAGGTAATGGCAAAACACCATCAGGAATATGAATATGACTCATGAAAACTCCTCCTCTTATTTTATCCCATTCTATTTTATATTAATTGGGTTTATTGTAATGAGAAATATATTCTTTGTCAAGACCTTCAATTATTTCTTATTTATTCAACTCTAAAATACAATCTTTTTTATAATTCTATAAAAAATTTATTATTTTTATTTTATTCCTAATAGGATCCTTTTCAGATCTATGCTATAATCATAATATCTGTACTAGGTAAAAATTAAAAAGAGGTGACCTCTATGACTATAGCAAAAATCATTGGTAAAAACCTATGGGGATATGATACCTTAATTCTTATTTTAGCCTTCTTTAATCTATTATATATCTTTCCTAAAGTATCTAAAATATCACGTCAACTAGACGATATTTTAAATCCTACTATTTCTATTCCTATCCAAGAGTTAATTAAAAATATACAAAATCCTAAGGAAAGTACAGTGAATCTACAAAAATGTCAGATATTAAAAGAAAAAGAAGCATTTTATTTTAATATCTTTGTTGGAATCACAACTATTTTTCCTCTTTTAGGGATTTTAGGAACTGTTATTTCTTTATTATCCTTAGTTGATTTTTCTTCCCAAGTTATCATCACTAACTTTGCTACCGCATTAACCTCTACTTTTTGGGGATTGATTTGGGCTATTGTATGTAAAGGTTTAGAAGGTTGGATTACTTCTAGAGTATATTATAATGAAGAAAACTTTACTTTACTTTTACAACGAATTGACCAATATCAAAGTACAGGCTCGAAGGAGGATCCTATTGAAAAAAAGATCTTTTATTGAACTTACTCCTTTATTAGATGTCGTCCTAATCTTATTATTTATCTTTATTTTAAATGTGAATACTACTCAAGAAAATTTATACCAAGCTTTTTCTGATATACAACAGTCCAAGGAAGATCTAGTAAAGGAATTGCAAATCAAAAACCAACAATTAGATCAAATAACCAAGGCCTTATCTTCTTTCTTACAATTAGATCGCCAACAATTATTATCTCTTTTAGAAGATGCATCCAATTCCGAAAAGGAAAACTTTATGAAAACATTAGAACCTTTACTAGATGATAAGCAAATTGTACAAGAACTACTTTATTACCAAGCATTGCAAAATTTTTTTAATCCCATACATATTGGGTTAAAAGGATCTGATAATCGATTATGGATTAATGATCAATCCACTACTATTACTATTTCTAAAAATGAAATTCAAACAGCTGAAAATTATGAACAAAAGAAAAAACAAATTATATCCTGTATAGAAAAAGAAATTCCAAGTTCTTTAGAGGAAAATAATCGAATTCTTCTATATTTATCCTTATTGGATTCAGAAGTCTATCAATATGCTTATAAACTTACTTGGGATGCCCTTACGGATATAGAAAAACAATATGGCCCTGAACATATTTTTAAAGCAGAACAAATTTATATTCTAGATAAATAATACCATTTACTTTAATTGATATATCTAAGTTCAAGACATATAGATATGCACTTACTACCAAACATGTGAAACTATAAAATTCAATATTTATTATTTAGAAGGGTGATTACTAATGAAAAAACTTAAAAATATCTTACTTGGTATTTTTATGATTCTTGTGTTAATTCTCTTAATAGCAAATAATGTAGGATTCAATTTTTTAGAATGGGGAAAAAGTAAAATAGAAACTAGTAACAAAGAAAATCATAGTGAAAATCACAGCGAATATCCAGTAGAAAAATATCTTTCTATTACCATTCAAGATCGTACCATTATCTTAAACGAAAAAGAAATGACAATTGATGAATTTAAGGATGAAATAACAAAATATAATCCAAATGAATTAAATATTAAACTGATAACTGAAGAAGCTAAACGAGTTACTTACCAAGAAGTTATACAAATTTTAAAAGATAACCATTTTATTTTTACTGAAGAATAAAAAACAACCTCAACCTATAAAAAAATATGGCAAGTGTAAATGGTCCTTTTACATAAAAACAATTATGTTAACGACTCTCTACACTTGCTTATTTTATCTCTTTTATTTAACTATTGATTTAGAACCTTGGATATAAGACTCTATTTTCTTCATTTCAATCGCTTTGTCTTTCCACCAATTTCGACTCCATATTCTTATCATCTTCCAACCCTTACTTTCTAAAAACCGTTGATGATAAATTTCTCTTTCTTTTACAGAATGTGCTTTTTGATACATTGGTCCATCCGTTTGAATTCCTACTATATATTGTGTAGGATCGGAAGGATCTAAAATACCGATATCAATTTTATATTGAGAATTACCAATATTCGTATGAACTTCATATCCTCGTTTTTCTAGTGCTTGTACTACTTGAGTAATAAATATATCATCCTGATTTTCATTACATGCTGAATTTTTTACGTTTCCATCATTCTCCTGTATCTCATGTAAAATCTGATATGCCTTTTCTTTATTTTGTTCTGCTATAGCATAGGCATATAACAAATATTGTTTTAGTAAGCGTGGTCCTATATTTTTAGACTGTGAAACATCAAATTCTCTTGGATGAACACTAGAAAAGATAATCATTTTTTCTTTAGCACGACTAACTGCAACATTAAGTCGATTTTCTCCGCCTGCTTTATTTAAGATACCAAAATTAACAGATACCTTACCTTCTGGATTTCTTCCATATCCAATAGAAAAAATAATAATATCTCTTTCATCACCCTGTACATTCTCAATATTTTTAATAAAAAGCCGCTCATCAATGCTTTTCTTCATCATTTGATCGTATAAAGTAGCAAACTCTTCATCCTCTTGAATTTGTTCTTCTATCAAATCAAATATCAAATCTTGCTGTTTCTTATTAAATGTAATAATTCCTATAGAAGATTCTGGTTGGGTCATAAAGAGTTCTTTTACTTTTTGGCAAACTTCTAATGCTTCCTGTTGATTCATTTGATCTTCCCATAGCCCATCCACCATCTTCCATTCAATAGGAGGCGTATCAATAATATTTCCAATATTGGGAGCTATTTGTACTTGTCCATTATAAAACGCATAATTAGAAAAATGAATCAACTCTTCATATTTAGATCGATAATGCCAAGCTAATAATTGTGTTGGGTATTGTCTTTTTGTTAACGTTAAAAGACTATCTGCTCCTTCAAAAATAGTATCTATTTCTTCCTCTTCCATATCTAATCCTACATGAAATAAGTCAAAAGGTGCTAATTGTTTTTCATCTCCTGCCACAATTACTTGAGTAGCCCGGTAAAAAGAAGGTATTCCATGCTCCACTTTACATTGCGAAGCCTCATCAAATATAACTTTATCAAACATACCCTTTTTCATTGGGAAAATGGTGGAAACAGTTTCAGGAGAAACTAACCATATAGGTAATATATCAAAAATCCCTTTCTCCCAATATTGATAAATCAATTTACGAATAGGCCAAATTTTCCTTGTTTTATTTACTTGATGGTGTATATCTCGATACTGTTTAACATGGTTTTGCTTAAGTTTTTGAACAGGAATTTGTAATCTTTCCTTTAAATAGAAAGGTAAGTACTGTTGTTTTTCTTGTAATGCTTTTTGATAATCTTGCCAATGGGTTTCGTATTCTCCAGTTGTTAACGTTTTTAACTCCGTATATTCTCCTTCTAATCTATCTACCCAAGACATATAAAAAGATTTTTCAACAATATTCTTCCATCTATCCCCATTATCAGCATCTTCTTGCTCTGGAATTTCTTTCTGTAACCATTCAAATAAAAGCTTTGCTTCTGGTGTAAAAGATTGAATCCATTGATCCATAGCCACTAAAGAATCAAAATCCTGATCAATACTCTCATTTGCCCTTTGAAAATCATCTGCTGTTAAGGTTCCTTTTTCAACTTCTTCCTTCCAAAGATCAATCATATGTTCTTGAAAATAAAATGACAGATCATCTAATAACCTTTGTATCTTCTTCCCTTGTTCGCCATAGGCTTTAAGTTGAAAAACTTCATCTTCTAATTGCTCTAATTCTGGTTGAGTCATTTGAAAAAAAGAAAAATTAGGATTATATTTTTGTAAAAATAATTTTCCCTTTTTTAAACTCCAAAAAAATAAGTTCATTTTCTTTATCCAAGGTTTTTGTTTATATTTTTCAATAATATCTATTGCAGCTTGAATTCCTTCATCATATTTCCAACAATCTTTTGGTGTAAAATCTTCTGTAACGGAATATTGCTGAAACTGATGCAATTGATCTATTTCTTCTACCAGAGTAGAAAGGAGATCTTTTCCTTCTCCAATATTTTGATACGTCATCGAAGTAAAAGGCTTGCGATAAAACCAAGGATGTTTTTTATAACCACACTCACCAATATAACGACCTGCAACAAAAATTTGATTGCTGATTTTCTCCAGTTGATCAAAGTCTACTTCTGTAGAAGTGGATATAGGAATCCATGATTTTACTTCTTCTAACAAAGACAATCGACTATATAATTCATAACC
>JAAYSE010000087.1 GCA_012524135.1 Candidatus Epulonipiscium sp.
CCAGCTAAAGGTAAGGATTTTGTTACTGCTGTCGATGAGAAAAATTTAATTTTAGTTAAAGAATTAAAAGACAAAGATACATTTGAAGATGTAGAGAGAATGGCTAAAATTATTTTAGATACTTTAAATAGTGAGGCGATGAGTAAAGTATATATATCTATGGGAACTATCGTAAATGATTTAAAAGATGTATCACGTTCTTATAAGGAAGCTAAAATGGCTTTAGAAGTTGGCAAAATATTCTATGCCGAAAGATATATAATAGGTTATGAAAAGTTAGGAATTGGACGTTTGATTTATCAATTACCGATTCCATTATGTAAGATGTTTATTAAAGAAATACTTCATGGTCAATCGATTGATGATTTTGATGATGAGACCATTACCACAGTGAATAAGTTTTTTGAAAATAGTTTAAATGTATCAGAAACTTCTAGACAACTATATATTCATAGAAATACTTTAGTATATCGATTAGATAAGCTTCAAAAGAACACAGGGTTAGATTTACGTACGTTTGATGATGCTATTACTTTTAAGATTGCATTAATGGTAGCAAAATATATGAAACATATGGATACAATGCCTTATTAATTGTAAGATTAGGAGCTTCTCTGGTAGAAAATTTCTTTTCACATAGGTTTCTTTATGGTATAATATGACATGAATCGTCATAAAATACAGGGCGAAAAGAAAGTAGTTAAACAGGAAGGGGGAGCCCTTTGATTGAATTACAAGAGGTTACAAAAATATATGAAAATGGCACAGTGGGTTTAAATAATGTGAGCCTTTTTATAGATAAAAGTGAATTTGTTTTTGTAGTAGGTAGTAGTGGTTCTGGGAAATCGACTTTGCTTAAATTATTATTAAAAGAAGAAGAAGCAACAGAAGGAAAGTTAATTGTAAAGGGACAAGATATTACTCATCTTAAACAAAAAAAAATTCCTTATTTACGTCGAGAATTAGGTGTGGTTTTTCAGGACTTTCGTCTTTTACCAAATCGGACAGTATATGAAAATGTAGCTTTTGCTATGGAAGTAGTAGAGGCCAATCATCGAGAAATTCGCCGAAATGTTCCTATGGTACTCTCTATGGTAGGTTTAGCTAAAAAAGCAAGAGCTTATCCTCATGAGCTTTCTGGTGGGGAACAGCAACGAACAGCATTAGCAAGAGCTATTATTAATCGTCCAGCTATTTTATTAGCGGATGAACCAACGGGAAATTTAGATCCTCATACAGCATGGGAGATTATGAAATTGTTAAATGATATTAATCATCGAGGGACAACGATTGTTATGGCAACGCATAGTAAAGAAATTGTAGATACCATGAAAAAACGAGTTATTGCTTTGGAAAATGGACAGATTCTTCGAGATACTAAAAAAGGTGGGTATGAAAATGAAGCCTAGAACGATAAGAAATTGCATTAGTCAAGGTATAGCAAGTTTATTTAAAAATCGATTAATGACCTTAGCTTCTATAGGTACTATTTCAGCCTGTCTTTTGATTTTGGGTATTTCTTATTGTATTGCAGCAAATGTAGATTATATGATGGAAGATATAGAAAGTAATATTGGTATTACAACATTTTTAGAGTCTGGTATTACAGAAGAAAAACGTATAGAAATTATGAAAAAAATCGAAAATCATACAGATGTGGAGTCTGTAATCTATATTTCACCAGAAGAGGCATGGGAACAATTTAAAAAGAAGATGCAAGAGGATCAAGAAGACAGTGATATTTTAATCGGATTGGAAGAAGATAATCCGTTAGCGGATTCTGCTTCTTTTGAGATTTATTTAAAAAATCCAGAATATCAAGAAGAAGTTGTGTCCTTTTTAGAAACATTAGATGGAATTCGTAGTATTAATCATGATCAAGATACCACAGAGATTTTGATTAGTTTTAATTATATGGTACGAATGATCAGTCTTGTTTTAATTGCAATATTGGCTTTAATAGGAATCTTATTGATGACCAATACAATTAAATTAACTGTATACATAAGAAAAAATGAAATTAATATTATGAAATACGTAGGGTCAACCGATGCATTTATTCGTCTTCCTTTTTTGGTAGAAGGAATTTTAATTGGTCTATTAGGAGCTTTTATACCTTTAGGGGTAATATGGATCTCTTATCAATTTATTGTACAAAAAATTTATGAACAATTTTCAGTAATACAAAATTTATTAACTTTTTTAGATATAAAAGAAATCTTTATAACTTTATTTCCAATTTCCATTATAATAGGAGCTAGTATTGGAATGATCGGAAGTATGATTTCTGTTCGTAAACATTTAAATGTATAG
>JAAYSE010000088.1 GCA_012524135.1 Candidatus Epulonipiscium sp.
CTACATTTCCTCCTCGAATCCAATCATGTACTCCATGACGGGAAGGAATAGTTCCTGTAAAAATAGAAGCCCTAGCTGGTGAACATACCGGTGAAGCACAGAAAAAATTATTAAATCGTAATCCTTGGGAGGCTAAACGATCTAAGTTTGGAGTAATAATATCACTATTTCCTGCACAATTCATCGCCCAAGATCCTTGGTCATCCGTTAAAATAAAAATTATATTAGGTTGCTAGTGCCCCTCCTTTTATTTATTATTATTATAAATAACTTGCACTTCTTCAAGAATTTTATCTCCACCTTGTGCTCTCCATTTTTCACTTAATTCTGCCACACCTTGATCAATCTCTATTTTTCCTTGTAACATATCTATAAAATATTGATTATATAAATCTTCTACTATTTTCCCATATTCTATTTCCATCATCGGTATATTTGTAATCAAATTTGGAACCTGAACAGCCGAAGCAATTTCAACTGATTCTAATGCTCGTTCCCTTGATTTCTCAGTAGCAGGTAAATAATTAGATTCAAGTGGACATGAAAAACTACCCCATGCCAAAGGATGTGCCCAGCCATTTTCGGCAAAATTATCCTTTGCTCTTTCTTCCTCATTATAAATTATTTCCTTTCCGTCTTTGGTATAATGTATTCCCTCAATCCCTAATCGAACTAAATTTTTACCTTCATCTGAAATCATAAAATCAATAAATTGTGCTGCCTTTTTAGGTGCTTCACATTTTTTAGTTATAGCTGTATACATCCCACTTTTTCCAACTGGGGCAAATCCCTTGTTACCATCTGGTCCTTCAGGAGGATAAGAATATCCTAATTTACCCTCAGGATTCATTTTTTGCAAATTACCTTCTAAACGACTTACATGTCGAAATAACGGTGCCGTAATATAACCTACCTTACTTTGATAAAAACGTTCTTCCATCTTATTCCTATCATTAAGAAGAAATTCTGGATCAATCAACCCTTCAACATATAATTTTCGTAAATATTCCATTCCTGGTTTAAATGAGAAATGCTCAAAATGAGGAATTACGTCCCCATTATCATCTAATTGATAATCTGCATATTTTCTTCCATAGGCATAAAATATAAAATTAAAATCTCCTATAGGTTTTATACTTGTAATACCATACGTATCTTTTTCACCATTACCATCAGGATCTTTTTCTTTAAAAGCTTTTAAAACATTATAAAAATCATCTAACGTTTTAGGCACTTCTAAATTTAACTTATCCATCCAATCCTGTCTAAAAGCTAATGTAGTATTGGTAGACTTGTATTGCGTGATAAAAGGATATCCATAAAAATTACCATCGTCTGCTGTGGTCCAGTCAAACTCTTCTGTTAAAGTCTTCTCTAAATTTGGTGTACTCTCAAAATAATCATTGAGAGAAACTAATAAACCATCGTTAATCCATTGATTTGTAGCAGATGACCCAAAAGTTCCTGTTACAATATCAGGGAAGTCACCTGATGCCATTGCAATATTGACTTTTGTTACATCACCTTCTGGTACCATCTGTACCTGAAGATCAATAGAAAAACGCTTATTAATTTCTTCAACAATACGATCATCAGGAAGAATAGGTTTGGCTGCCATATCACCAGTTGTTAACCAAACAATTGGATCTATCGGATCGTCATCTCTTTCATCACCTTTTGAATTCACTTTATTTACTTTATTTTCTTTACCGCAACCCGTTACGCTAAATACTAATATAACTATCATTAGACTAGCAATAAAAAAATCCATCTTTTTTTTCATTATAATACCCTCCTTTAAATGATTGAGTTTACTTATACTTTGAAAATTTATTATTATCCTTTTACTGCACCTAACATAACCCCCTTTGTAAAATGTTTTTGAAAAAATGGATATACACACATAATAGGAATAATAGCCATCATAACTGCCGCCATCTTCATTGGTTGACCTAACATGAATAAACTTTCTCCACCAGCTTGATAAGCCATATCATTTTCAAATAATAAAGATCTAAGAAAAAGTTGTAAAGGCCATTTATTCTTATCATAAATATAAAGTACCGCTGAAAAAAATTGATTCCAATTTGTAACAGCATAAAATAAAGTTATTGTTGTAATAGCGGGTTTTGAAATAGGGATAACAATTTTAAATAAAATACCAATCTCGCTACAACCATCAATCATTGCTGCTTCCTCTAAACTTTGAGGAATGGAATAAAAGAAATTCCTTAAAATAATCAAATTGTATGTTGACATCGCCGTAGGAATAATAAGTGCAGCGAGGCTATTCATCATTTTTAAATTTTTTATAACGATATATAAAGGAATAAGACCGCCACTAAACATCATAGTAAAAATAATAAAAAACATAATTATACGTTGTCCTTTTAAATCTTTTTTAGAAAGAACATAAGCGGTCATAATAGTCATTAACATATTAAGACTTGTCCCTACAACAGTAACTATAATAGTATTCCAATAAGATATCCAAAGTTCTCTTAGATTTAACATATAACTATATGGCTCAATAGAAATCTTAGTTGGCCATAAATGAATGCTTGTTTTTAAATATTCTTCTATAGGACTTAAAGATACTACAAAAGCATCCCAAAACGGATATAAAGTTAAAATTCCAACAATAGATAGAAATATATAATTAAAAATATCAAATATTTTACTTCCTGTAGGGATCTGAATCGTATTTTTTCTTTTTTTCATTTAAAATACACCTTCCTCTCCTGCCATTCTAGACATTTTATTAGCCAAAACTAACAAAATAAAGTTTATTAATGATTTAAATAAACCAACTGCCGATGCCATAGCAAATTTACCTTCTGCCAAACCTGTTCTATAAACATAAGTATCAATAATATCAGCAACTTTATAAACACCAGGATGATAAAGAACAAAAATTTGTTCAAACCCTGCCTCCATAAGTCCTCCTAAACGAAGAATAAATACTACAACAATTGTACTCATAATACATGGAATAGTAATATGAATCGTTTGTTTCCAACGAGATGCCCCATCCACTATAGCTGCTTCATAAAGTTGAGGATCAATTCCCAAAAGTGCAGCCATATAAATAATAGTATTCCAACCAAATTCTTTCCAAACCATAGAAACAACCAATGTTTTTACAAAGTATTTATCATCTGTTAAGAACCCAATAGGAGAACCTCCAAATGCTGTAATAATACCATTAACTAAACCATTATCTAATGATAATAAATTAACTAGCATTCCACCTAAAATAACCCAAGAAATAAAGTGTGGTAAGTAAATAGCCGTTTGAATTGTTTTTTTAAAAGTTGTTCTTTTCACTTCATTAAGTAACAATGCCATAATAATTGGAGTAGGAAATCCTACTATTAATCTTTTTAAACTAATAGTAAGAGTATTCCATATTACTTGATAAAACTTATCCATTTGAAAAAGTTGTTTGAAATTTGCCAATCCTATCCAATCACTTCCTAATATTCCTTTTGAAACATTAAAATTTTTAAAAGCAATTATAGCTCCATACATGGGTACATAATGAAATATTATATAATATACAATAGCAGGTAATAGCATAAAATAAAGATACTTATGTTTTAAAAAATATCTACATAGATTATTACTTCTAATTTCGGTCTTCCTTGTTTTCTTTTTTTCTAAAACTTTTGCTTCCATAAACATTTTATCCCCCTCCTTTTAAAATGAATAACTCTTATAAGTCCTATAGAAATAATTTAGTAAAAATTTATAGTTCTTATTTTTATTATATCTAAGTATAATCATTTTTCTATCTCATATTTTTAACTTTCTATGTAAAATAGTGAATATCTATTAACTTATATTGAAAATTTGATATAAAATATTCATTTTTTGCTTTCTTTTAATATGATATATTTCTACTTTTATTTACATTTTATTTTTTTGTTGTATACTTTTACTATATAAATACATTAAGTTAGGAGGAATACAATTTGAAAAAATATTCAAAAATAAGTAAATATATTTTTATTTCTTTCTTTTCTATGCTATTCCTAACAATTATTGTATTTTGTCTATATTCTATTTCTACTTATAAAAAAATTAAAAAAGCAGAAATATATACTTACGAAGAAGATATAAAAAATTTTTCTAGTAAAATAAATTCAGTATTTTTAACATTTGATAATGTATCAACTCAAATTGCTATGCTCCCATCTGTCAATCAATTACTCTATGATGCAAAGACAAAAGATTTAACGAATTTTGTTAGGTTAAGAGATGAACTTGAAGTTTTTGATAACAATAATCTTTATTATTCTATCTATCTATATTTTAAAGTTTCTGATTCTGTTTATACAACCAAAGGAGGGCTTTATTCATTATCTGATTTTTATGATAATGATTTCCTCAATGAACTAAATAAACATATGTCAACAGCCTATATGATATATCCTAATCGTCAAATTATTAGACCATTTTCCATTCCTGGTACTTATAACGTCTTCTCTTTTATTAGATGTATTCCTCTATTTGGTAATCATTATGGCTACGTTGTTATTAATATCAATCAAAATTCTTTATTACAGCTAATTTCTGCAACTATTCCTAACAACCGAGAACATATATGTTTAATAAAAGATGATACAGTTCTTTTTTGTTCAAATTCTACTATGGAAACTGCTATAAATAAAAATATATGTTTAGATTCTAATCATATTATTACTATTGATAAGGAAAAATATCTTACACATAAATTTAAACTTCACCAATATGGTTTTCAAATATATAGTTTATTACCATTATCTGTTATTATCAATAAATTTTTGATTATATTAAAAAGTAATATAACCTTTTTTATTTTCATTATTTTAGTTGAATTTTT
This sequence comes from Candidatus Epulonipiscium sp., assembly GCA_012524135.1. GTDB lineage: Bacteria > Bacillota > Clostridia > Lachnospirales > JAAYNZ01 > JAAYNZ01. Next base: position 4,865 of record JAAYSE010000088.1, read on the forward strand.
ATTATCATGTTTTTTACCAGTGCTTATGATTAGACCTATTAATCGTATAATCATAAAAATTCAAGCTAAAAACCCAAAAAAAAATGCCCCTATATTAAAGGGCTTTGATGGACTAAATCAAGCAGTAGATGATTTATTTCAATATGCTGATAACATAATTTCAAAATTTGAAACAAATAAACCTGTATTAAAAGAAAGTGTTCTGCTCAATATGATTTGGGGTAATACTATGTCCTTATCAAGCCCAAATGAGCTTGATCTTTCTCAATATGATATTCATTTTATATATCCGTATTTTTATACTTTTATTGCTTATGTAGAAGAAATTAACCAAATAAAAACTTTAAAAATTAAAGATCAAATTCGTATTTACATTCAAGAAAATATTCATAAATTATTTGGTGCTTTAGGCAATATTTATAATGTATTTCTTGAAAATGATAAAGTTGTTTTTATATTTAATACGGATCTAGATGTCTATACAAATATTATTCAATACCAAAAAATTTACAATATATTTTCAAAACTTCATCATTTGATGAAAAAAGAACTTAGTATTCATGTAGTATTCTCATTTGGAACAAAAGAAATGGAGTACACAAATCTCTATTTATCATTTCTTGCTGCTAGTAATAATCTAATGTACGCTTCTATTTTTAATGATGAATTTACTGTGTTTTGTGAAAAAAATGAAAATACTCTTATACTAAAAAGACTACCTTTTTCCCAATTAATCAATGATATTACAAATAAAAATTTAAGTGCTATCAAAGAATATATTCATTCTATCACTGAAAAATGTACAAGTGAAAATCTAACTATTTCTCAAATCAAACAATTATTTATTTCCCTTGTTAGCTCCATATATATTCAACTTTGGGAAAAAGGAATCAATATTAATCCTAATGACCTTACCTTAAGTTTATCTAAAATTACAAATATGACTCATTTTGATACTTTACAAAATTATATTACAGAAACTATTCAAAATATCTCTCTACAAATCGGTAAAAGCGATAATGCACAAAAAAACAAAAATGTTACCACTACGCTTAATTTTATTCATAATAACTATACAAAAGATATATCTGTTGTAGAAATTGCTGACCACGTAGGACTTAATCATATTTATCTAAATAAACTTTTTAAACTCTCTACGGGTAAAACTATTTCTGAATACCTCAATCTTTATAGAATTGAAAAATCAAAAGATCTACTTTATAATACTAATTTTTCTATTAATAATATTAGTACAATGTTAGGTTATAATGATGTCAGAAGTTATATTCGTTTTTTTAAAAAATTTACTGGTGTAACTCCTGGCGATTATAGAAATACTAATATAA
>JAAYSE010000218.1 GCA_012524135.1 Candidatus Epulonipiscium sp.
CCAGACAAGTCTCCCTTGTACAAGGCAACTAAAGCAAGGGACTTTTTGTCTCTCATGTCAGCAAGCCTAATAAGGTACTTGTCCGCAGTTTGATTTCTCCAGCCCTGAGCAACTTCCTCAAACACAAGCTTTGCCACATCTTCATATTCCATTTCCCTAACAAGAATATTGCCATCATTATAGTATATCATTGTTATGCTCCATAAAATATTCCCTAAGGACCTCCTCAGCCTTTTCCCTTCCAAACCAGGCTTCTCCTTCATGCTTCCCATTATATATTCTGTTCAAATCTTCCTTTTCCTTTACCTCAAGCTCTTTGTAATCTCTAAACCCTCTATCACCTAATACTCCAAGAAACTTGTGGTCGCTATCAAGTCTATAATAAAGACCAATGATTTCTACTTTAACTTCCTCGCCAAGTTCAAAGTCTTTGTTAGTCATGATATAAATATCAAGGTGTTTGTCGGGAGGTGTTCCTGATTCCTTTATCCAACCATATGGGTATTTTACTTTTCTATCGTACATTAAAGAAATATATTCACTTTCCACAAAAGAATTACTTTCTGGTCGGTATTCAATCCTATGTTTGTATTTTGAAGTCTGCTCTATTACTGTTGTAACTTTCATCCCCTTAAAAACCTCCAAAGGCCTCTTCCAAATAACTATATAGCTCTTCACGAATTTCTAACCAGTTCTCTGGAGGAAATTGCCAATTTAAATCAACCCGCCTATCATTCTTATATACAATTAAAACATTTGCAAAATCTGGCACTTCTTCCCCATCACTAAAGATTGATCCATCAACCTCATCCTTTAGATTTTCCAAGTCATACTTGTCAATAATCTCCTTCAGACCTGCAAACAAGTCCTCATTCCATTCAGTCTCTTTGTTCACTAATAGCTTATTACTACCATCCGTATAAAATTTCGTTCCCATTATACTTGCCTTATCATTATAAGCATTAAATTCATAAACAACATCTTTCCTACTAAACTCTAGCCTGAAATCCTTAAGCTCAAAAGCCTCTGTCGGAAGTTGAACCTCAAAGCCAGCCTCTTTAAAAACACCCATAAAATAATTTTTAAAGTCACTTGCCCACTGAGCAATATAAGGATTGTTGTCAGCCCTATAAAATATCCTTTCCCCGGAAGCATAATAAGCTTCAAACTTACATGGTCCGTATTCAGGTGGTAGGGCTACTCCTGTATTGTCATAGCCATTATTCTTTGCCAGCTCATGTTTTTCTATCAACTTCTGGGTCTCTTTTAATACTTCGTCAGAAACTATAAGGCTAAAACCCTCCCTGTTTCTCTCAGTTAAGACAAATTCCCCCTTTTCATTTTTTTTAATCTTAAATTCAAAATAATTGTCTTGGTCTAAGGCATATCCATCCTCTAAAAAAAAGTACATATCAACCCCGACAAGGTCCTTTGACTTAATCTCCCTTGGAGCATTATGGTCTGTATTGTCTATCCTACCTCCAGTGTAGCTTGAATCATTAATAGGTTCATCAGGATTACATCCCAATATCCCGGCTAAGAATGAAAAAATTGCCATAATAATAATTCCTTTCTTCATCATATGAAACACCTCTCTAAACTCAAAAAAAATATATAAAAG
>JAAYSE010000089.1 GCA_012524135.1 Candidatus Epulonipiscium sp.
GCAATTACTTTCCCGGTAATGGTTCGTAAAAAAGCAGATCAAGAATGGAAAAGTATTGTTTTTGGTCAATCTATTAATAAATCTAAAAATTTTATTGAACAAATAGATGACAATACTATTCGTTTAGTAGCTTTAGAAGGTGGAGGAAAAGTAACAGGAGATCATGATGGAATTAGTTTCTACTATACAGAATTAGATGCCGTAGAAGATAACTTTATTTTATCTGCAGATATAAAAGTGGAAGCATATGCAAAAACTCCTCATGATGGGCAAGAATCTTTTGGTATTATGGCTAGAGATGCTATTGGTACAAATTTAGATTCTAGTGTTTTTGCTTCTAATATTGCAGCTATTGGTGGATTTAGTGGAGGAACAAAAGATGAAAATGGAACTCAGTTATTTGTACGAACAGGAGTAGGATCCTCTGACGGTGCTGGTAGTCAAGGAATACAAAAGATTATGTTAAAGAAAGAAAAACCAACTTCTAAAAATACGTATCCAACAAAAGATTATAAATTAACTTTAGCGAAAACCAATAGTGGTTTTGTGGGAAAGCTGAATGATGGAGCAGAAGAAATCTTATATACTCCTGATATTTTAAATGTACAAGATGGAAAGATGTATGTTGGCTTTTATGCGGCACGATTAGCAACGATTGAAGTAAGTAATGTTAATTTAGTGGTAACAGCAGCAAAAGTAGATCCACCGAAAGTAGAACCACCTGTTCAGCCTATAGAACCTAGTTTTGAATTTATATCTCCTACAACGAGTTCTACTAAAGATTATCATTTAATGGTACAATCGAATGTGGATGGTAGTATTACGATTAAACAAGAAAATCAAGTAATTGCACTTGAAAAAGAGATAAAAGCAGGTCAGAGGATAATACTTCCTGTAACAATTAAAAATCAAGACAGTACTAATTTTAGTGGAAGTTTTTTACCTGATGATACAGCATATCTTACTTCTTACGATCAATTAGTGCAAAATTTTACGGTAGAAATGAAAACATTTAGAGAAGGTAAAGATATTTATGTTTCTACAACTGGTAAGAGTATAGGTACAGGAAGTAAAGACAATCCTTTAGATTTAGATACAGCAATTACTTTTGTGCAGGCTGGTCAAAAAATTATTATGTTAGAAGGTACCTATAATCGTAATACCTCTCTTAATATTAAAAAATATAATGACGGTACAAAGGAAGCTAAAAAATACCTTTGGGCGGATGAGGGTGCGAAAGTAGTCATTGATTTTAATAAGAAATCAGAAGGTGGCTTATTAAGTGGTGATTACTGGCATATTAAAGGTATTGATTTTACTAAATCCGCAGGAAACACAAAAGGATTTACAGTCGGTGGAAATCATAATATTGTAGAACTTTGTAATTTTTACAATAACGGTGATACTGGATTACAAATTAGTCGTACAGATTCTGCCAATGCTATTGAAGACTGGCCTTCCTATAATCTTATTTTAAATTGTACATCTCATGATAATAGTGATCCTTCTCAAAATAATGCGGATGGTTTTGGAGCTAAATTAACAACGGGAGTAGGAAATGTCTTTGATGGATGTATTTCATACCATAATGTTGATGATGGTTGGGATCTTTATACCAAAGCAGGATCAGGTGCTATTGGTGCGGTAGTGATTAAAAATAGTATTACCTATGGTAATGGTCGATTATCCGATGGGAAAGATACAAAAGGGGATGGAAATGGTTTTAAATTAGGAGGAGAAGGAATTCATGTACCTCATGTGATTGAAAACTGTCTAGCATTTGATAATGAAGCGTATGGTTTTACAAGTAATAGTAATCCAGGTGTCATTGCTAGAAATAATATTTCCTTTAATAATATAAAAGGAAATGCAGACTTTAGAACATATGTACAAATTACGCCTGATTTTACTATGGATAGATTTATTTCTTATCAAAAAGATTATACGGCAAAAGATATTTATCCAGAGATATTACAATCAGATAAAAACTTTATGTTTGATGGGAAGGTATCCCAAAATAAATCAGGTACTATATTAACGGATCAAAATTTTGTTAGTCTAGAAAAAGTAATTCCTTATGAAAGAGAGGATAATGGTAATATTATATGGGGAGACTTTTTGAAATTTATTGCACCCGAAAGTGAA
>JAAYSE010000090.1 GCA_012524135.1 Candidatus Epulonipiscium sp.
AAAGAATCTTGGGTTTCTTTTAAAGATCCTTGTGTAAAGTTGGTAAAGATTTCATCTACTTGTACTCCTAAACTCATTTTTCCTATGTTTTTGGCTTTGGATTTTAAAGGATAATTCGATATATCATTGATTCGTTTTGTTAATTCTTCTTGAAACGAAGAGGTGATCACTTCATCTTTTTTATATCCTGTTGTATTCACATTGGCTAAGTTGTTAGTAATCGTATCCATCTTTTGATATTGGGCCATCATTCCTGTGGCAGAAGTATATAAGCCACGAATCATCTACTTCACTTCCTTTCTCATTTGTTATTAGCTAAATACTCTACATATTGTCCTGTTCCTATTGCTACTGCAGAAATAGGATCTTCTGCAATAATTACATGAATGCCTGTGTGTTCTTCAATTAGTTTATCTAAGCCATATAGCAAACTTCCTCCTCCTGTCATCACAATACCACGATCCGCAATATCGGAGGATAGCTCAGGAGGTGTTTGTTCTAGAACCGTATGGACAGCTTCTATAATATTACTAATACATTCTTCTAGTGCTTCTTGCATTTCTTCTGATGAAATTTCAATCGTATTGGGTAGTCCAGTAACGAGATTTCTTCCTCGAACATTCATCGTTACTACTTCTGAACGTGGATAGGCAGTTCCTACATGAATTTTTAATTCTTCCGCTGTTCTTTCTCCAATCAAAAGATTGTGTTTTTTTCTCATATACCGAATGATCGCTTCGTCAAAATTATCTCCACCCATTTTTAAAGAATGGCTTACTACGGTACCTCCAAGGGAAATAACTGCTATATCTGTCGTTCCTCCTCCAATATCGACTAGCATACTTCCACAAGCTTTGGATATATCTATCCCAGCACCAATAGCAGCTGCAATGGGTTCTTCTATAATTTCAACAAAACGAGCTCCTGCTTGACGTGTCGCATCTTCTACTGCTCTTTTTTCTACTTCTGTCACGCCACTTGGAACACAAACAGCAACCCGTGGTCGAATTCTCATTCGTCTTCCTACCGCTTTTTGAATAAAGTACTTTAGCATTCTTTCTGTAATCTCATAATCAGAAATAACTCCCGCTTTTAATGGACGAATAGCTACAATATTTCCTGGTGTTCGTCCTAACATCCTTCTTGCTTCTTCTCCAACCGCTAAAACTTTGTTATTATTACGATCAATGGCTACTACAGAGGGTTCTGTTAATACAACACCTTGTCCTTTTATAAAGATTAATACACTAGCTGTTCCTAAATCAATCCCAATATCCGTTCCAAACACAAACATGGTTCATTCTCCTTCTGCACTTTCTATTATTATCGACATTTTTAGCGTTAACATCAATAGTCTATTCTTCTCATATCTTCCTATATTATATAGTAAAATACTATATTTTCAAAGGGTTTTTTGAATATTTAAAATAAAAAATCCCATACTTTTAAAAAGTACGGGATTTTTTATTTTTCGACAGAGTCATATATTTTTCTTTGGTTGCCAAACCACCTCGAATATGTCTCTCTGATTTATTAAGTTCTAAAACTTCTCTAGCTTGTATTGCTAATCTGGGGTTTATTTTTTCTAATCTCTCTGTCACATCTTTGTGTACTGTACTTTTACTAATACCAAATTTTTTAGCTGTTTCTCTTACTGTAGCATTCGATTGAATAATATAATTTGCAATTTCTATGGCTCTTTCTTCTATATATGCTTTCAAAGAAATGGCCCCCCTTATCAAACACTTACTTCATATATATGTGCTCTTAGGGGGAGTTATTCACATTTTTTATATCTTCTAATGGATACCTGTTATTCTGGAAGTACATAGGAAGGATCTATGGGTTCTCCATTTTTGGTTACTTGAAAATAAAGATGTTCTCCTAATAAAACTGCATACTTACTAGGTTCTCCTATTCCACCAATAACCCTACCTTTGTTCACTCTTTCTTGTTCCTTAACCAATACTTTTTCTTGTAATTGACCGTATGTAGTCTTCCATCCATTTCCATGGTTCAAAACTACAGTTACGCCTGTTTGAGGATCCTTAGTTATAGATTCTACGATACCGGAAGCTGCTGCTCGTACTTGAGTAGTAGGAGGACCTGCAATACTAACCGAACTATTCGTACGAAATTGTTCTAACGTTTTATCATAAATTGGTTCCAAAGGACTAAAAGTCATAAGTATTTCTCCTTCTACTGGCCACTGCATCATATCACCGGATTCATAGGGATAAAATACTTCTTCTATTTCTAATTCCTCTTCTGTAAGGGCTATTTCTTTATCTGATATTACTTCTTCCTGTACTACCTCTACTGTTTTTGTTGGTTCTGGATTTTCTGCAACTTCTACTACAAAATCTAATTTTTCCTCTTTTTCGTTTTCTGCTACCGCCTCTTTATTTTCTTCTTCATTTTCTTCTTCATTTTCTTCTTCCTCTTCTGTTATTTCTTTTTCTTCTTCTCCTTCATCCGTAGCCACTTGAATATTCGCTGCTTCTTCTTCTGTTACTGTTAGACGTTCTTCTTCGCTTCCTATATCATCCACCGTCATAAGATCAAAATCGCCAAACTCTGCATCCAAATCCACATATTCTTGAGATTCCTTTTGATTTCTTATTTTTTTGAGATTTCGATTTGTAATTACAGCTGATGTTCCTACAACAGTAATTACAAATAAAAGTAAAATAGTATAAAATCCTTTTTGCTTTGTCCATTCTTTAAATCTATTGTTTTTCAATTATTAACACCTCCAACCATAGTATTGCCGGAGGTTCTTTTGTCTATTCATATTTTTTCATGTTTTCAATGCGAATTCCTTGATAATAATGTTGCAAAATTTCTTTATACGTTTTTCCTTCTTCCGCCATAAAATGAGCACCATACTGGCTCATTCCCACTCCATGTCCATATCCTTGTGTGATAAAAGTTAAGTTATCTCCTTCTTGCTCTAAAGTAAAATGGTTGGATGCCAATCCAAGGATATTTCGAATATCTTGTCCCGATAAAATTTGATTTCCTATTTGCACTTGTTTCACATATCCTGAACTACTTCTTTCTATAATTTGAATTTGCTTGCCTATATTCTCCTTAGCAATAACAATTTCTGGTAAACACTCGGTTATTCTATTTAAAAATTCTTCAGAAGTAAATTCCACTTGTTGTATAAAAGAAGGAGCTTTTACATCCTCTACGCTTTCTACACTTTGTAAATAAGGAAGATCTAGAGACCACACCTCCTGAGCGGATTGAGTAACCCCTGCACTCGTCGAATGAAAAACAGCTTCAATCGGTTCATCTTCATAAACCATAATTTCCCCTTTAGTAGCTACTACCGCTTTGACTACTTTTTCATAATAAGAATAAAAATTATTACCCCATTTTTGTTTTAGTTCTTCCATCGTTAAGTAACTTTGTCCCGTATGAAAATCTGTTGTTATATGAAAAGAAGGCCGCGTTTCTACAGGTTTGGCCATTTGTTCTTTCATTCTTCGAAAAGCATAAGTTCTTGCAGCAACCGCCTGAGCTTTTAAAGCTTCTTCTTCAAAGCTAGCTGGCATCTCCGCAGCAACTACCCCTTTTATATATTCTTCAAAATCCAGTGTTAATATTTCACCTGTTTCTTTTTTTTGAACCTGAATGGTCTTTCCCACTGATGTTTTTTCAATTATGGGATCTTCTACTTGTACTATATCTTTTTTCAAGCTCAGGTTTACTAGGACAGGAAGGAGCAAAAGAACCAAAAGGATGGCTAAAAAAATAGAGCCTATTTTTTTCAATGACATCCCCCTCTCTTTGTTTCTATCTCTATATGTATATGAGTAGAAAGAAAGAGACATGCATGAAAAAAACAGGCTCCCTTAAATATCTAATTTCTGAATATTCGCTCCTATATTTTTAAATTTTATTTCAATATCTTCATATCCTCTTTCAATATGATAACTATCTTGAATTTCTGTCGTACCTTCTGCCACTAATCCACAAAGGACAAGCGCTGCACCTGCTCGTAAATCAGTAGCTCTTACTTGAGTACCTGTTAAATTAGGAACTCCATGGATAACGGCACTTCGACTTTCTATTTTAATATCTGCTCCCATTCGTTTTAATTCTCCTACATGCATAAAACGATTTTCAAAAATAGTTTCTGTAATGACACTAGTACCTTGGGCTATACACATTAAACTCATTAGTTGAGCTTGCATATCGGTTGGAAAACCGGGGTAGGGTAAAGTTTTAATATCCGTTGATTGAATGAGTCTTCCATTCGTACAAACATGTAGTCCTTGTTCTGTCTCTGTAATTTGTACATTACTTTCTCGCAATTTAGCAATAATGGGTTTTAAATGGCTACTGAGTATATTTTCCAAATATAAATCTCCACCTGTTATAGCCGCAGCAACCATAAAAGTACCTGCTTCAATTCGATCCGGGATCACACTATGACTCGCTCCGGTCAGAGAAGAAACTCCTGTAATTTTAATCGTATCTGTTCCTGCTCCTCGAACGATAGCACCCATTGCATTTAAATAATTGGCTAAATCTACTACTTCAGGCTCTACTGCTGCATTTTCAATAGTCGTTTGTCCTTCAGCTAAGGTAGCTGCCATCATAATGTTTTCGGTAGCTCCTACACTAGGGAAATCTAAATAAATACGTGCTCCCTTTAATTGATCTGCTTTGGCTTGTACATAACCATTTTCTTGACTAATTTCAGCTCCCATAGCTTCAAAACCTTTTAAATGAAGATCTACGGGTCTATTTCCAATAGCACAGCCTCCTGGCAAGGGAATCTTGGTTCTTCCTAATCG
>JAAYSE010000091.1 GCA_012524135.1 Candidatus Epulonipiscium sp.
ATATAGTTATTTTTTATAAGAAAGTAAAAAGTATAATAAGATAAAGTGTATCGATTTATTAGTAGGAGGATTAGAAAAGATGATATGGAAAAAAGATTACGAAATAGGTATTGATATAATAGATCAACAACATCAGGAAATTTTTCAATACATATCCAACTTTATAGCAATTACACAGGGAATATCGGACAGAAAAGAAAAACTAGATCAAATTAAAGAATCTATGACTTTTATTAAAGAAAGTATAACAGCCCATTTGGAGATGGAAGAGACTTATCAAGAAAAAATGAGTTATCCTAATATAGAACAACATAAAAAAGTTCATGCTCAATTTAAAAAGGAACTATCTTATTATATAAATTTATGTGAAAAACAAAAGTTAGATGTAATAAAATCACAAGAGTTTGGCACAAAGTTAATGACCTGGTTAATTATGCATATATGTCAAATGGATCAAGAAATTGGACAATATATAAAATGCCAAAAAGGAATATTGAAATAGAGTAATTTTATAATATACATAAGAATCATAGTAAAAAAGCATTTTCTCGATAAAGTAGATTTTAGTTTTAAAAATTTGTTAGATAATAGTATCGATTATGAAGATTAGTATCCTTATAATTAATGAAACAATTATTGTATAGGTTTTGTTTGCTGGCATATACTATCCATAAATATATAAAAATATGAAAAGGAGAGTGGATAGTATTGGAAAAACAACAATTTCAAAAATTAAAAGATATTTTTCAAAAGGCGAGTGTAGATGAAAAAATTGATATGTATATGAGTACAGAAGGGCTGAGTCAAGAACAATATAAAGAATTACTTAGAATTTTCCCTTTGGAACATTTGTCTAAATTAGAACAAGCTTTATAATAATATCTTTATAGTTTGTTGCGCTATTGTTTTATATCGGCCTGTTTTGATACAAGCCGATATTTTTATTTTTAAGTTGGTTTTGGCAAAATATTCTGTTATAATGAGAAAGTAGATACAAAATAAAAAAGAAAAGGAAGGTAATATGAAATTTTATAATCCTCTATATATAGATTTTGGAATAGGGAAAATACAAAAAAGACGTATTCTAAGAGCTTTTAAAAAGAAAAAACCGATATTAGGTATATATTGTCTTTGTGCACGGGAGGATTCTCTTTATCTTTTAGAGATTATGACCATGGAAGAATTATTTAGAGGATATTATTCTTTAAATAATGTTTTAATTTTTGGTTTTGCTAAAGGAAAAGAAGAAGCTTTAATGATAGCAAAGAATGTAGTAGCATCTTGGTACCTTAATAAAAATAGTAAAGAGGAATCTAAGATACGTGCATAACAGAAGATGGGTATGGGGGGTTATAGGAGCTATATATTTGCAAGTTATTATTTTATTGACGGTAATTGAACAAATTGTTTTTTATCTTCCTTATTATGAAAGCCAATATAGAAAACTTCAGATCTTTGATGCGGTAGAAATGGAGCCAAAGGAACTTCTTTATGTCACAAAAGAAATGTTATTCTATTTGAAGGATAAAAGGGTTACATTGGATATTAAAGCTAACGTTGCTGGAATAGAAAAAGAGTTTTTTACTACAAAAGAGAAACAACATATGGAGGATGTTAAAAAACTTTTTATTATTGGTTATCAAATACGAAGAGTTAGTTTATTTTTTCTTTTAATCCTTCTTTTTTTCTTTATTTGGCGAGTACCAAAGTGGAGTTTTATATTTGTAAAGAGTATACAATATGTTACTGGTTTTTTATTGATGAGTATAGTTTTATTCTCTTCACTCATTATGATGAATTTTTCGTATGCTTTTACTATTTTTCATAAAATTTTTTTCACTAATGATTTGTGGTTGCTAGACTATGATATTCATTTGTTAATTCGTATAGTGCCAGAAGCTTTTTTTATTGATATATTTTTAAAGATAGGGATGTTTATTTTATTGTTCTTAGGACTTCAATGGGTAGCTGCGTTTATGTATATTCGTCAATACAATTACAAAGAAGGACAAGAATCATAAGGAGTAGATCATGAAGGTATTATGGGTAATTTGGTGTTTGTTAAAAATAATTGGAATTTTAGTAGGAAGCATAATAGGGATTTTAGTAATTAGTATGATCCTTGTGTTTGTTGTTCCTATTCATTATGAATTTACTTTTGAAAAATGGGATCAGCTTATGATTCAATATAAATTTACATGGTTTTATTCTTTAATTGGATATCAGTATCGTTGGAAACAAAATGATAGACAACAAAATGAATTTCATATTTTAGGTTGGAAGAGGAGAAAGCAGGTAGTTTTATCAAAAGTGAAAGAAACAGCTGAGTTACCTGTAGAAAAATCGAATATTCATAAAGAGGATCTTAAGAGAAAAAAAAGACGAGTAAAAAATCAGGACAAGTTTTCTAAAGAAGAATCAAAACAAAATAATGATAAAAAAACGATGAATTTTAAGGAGAGGGATGAAACAAAAATTGCTGGAGATGATGAAGAAAAAGAAATAGATCAAAAATTTTGGAAAAATATGATGAAAGAGTATCCTTATAAACAAGCATTGATAAAGGAGGTATATTGTTTTTGTAAAAATTTAATTTTTTATATATTACCTAAGCAATATCACGTAAGTTGGGAATTTGGTTTAGAAGATCCTGCTCAGACAGGTTATATGCTAGGGCTTGTGAGTATGGTTTCTCCGTTTTGTGGAGAAAATATACATATAAGAGGCAATTTTCAAGAAGAAATAATGGAAGGGTTTATTTCAGGAGAAGGAAAAATTCGGATAGGTTCTATCATTAAAAAGATGATATTATTTTTGTGGAATCCTCCGATTAGAACTCTTATTAAAATGTACTTTAAACAAAGAAAGGAAGGCAATAAAAATGGCAAATAGCTTTACAACAGCAGTACAATCTCTTTTTAGTGAAATGGAAAAATTTGTATCAAGCAAAACGGTAGTAGGAGATGCTATTCATATTGGAGAGACTATTATTCTACCCTTAGTTGATGTTACATTTGGGGTAGGAGCCGGAGCTACAGAAGAATCTGCAGAAAAGGGTGATAATAAAGATACAGGAGGTGGAGGGTTAGGAGCTAAAATTACTCCTAGTGCAGTTATTGTGATTCACAAAGGTGAAACTCAGTTAATTAATATTAAAAATCAAGATAGCTTAAATAAATTAATTGATATGGCACCAGGCTTATTGTCTAAATTGCCTTGGATGAATAAAAAAGATAAAAATGCAACAGAAGAAAAAGAAATGGCTGATGCAGTGAAAAAGGATTTAGAAGAATACTATGAAGAAACAGATGAAATGTAATTTTTTTATAATTGATATACAGATATGATATACAGGTAATAAAATAATGAGAAAATAAAAACTCAACTTGATATAAAAAAATAAGTTGAGTTTTTTAATTACTATATTTTTATACATTAAAACGAAAGAGAATTACGTCACCATCTTGTACGATGTATTCTTTTCCTTCTAAACGAACTAATCCCTTTTCTTTAGCGGCTGTATAACTTCCGCAATGTATTAAATCATCATAAGCTACTACTTCAGCTCGAATAAAACCTTTTTCAAAATCAGTATGAATTTTACCTGCTGCTTGTGGGGCTTTTGTTCCTCTTGTAATAGTCCATGCTTTGGTTTCTGTTGGACCTGCTGTTAGATAGCTAATCAGTCCTAATAAACGATAACTAGCTGCAATCAATCGATCTAGTCCAGTATCTTGAATTCCTAATTCTTCTAGAAAAATGTTTTTTTCATCATCATCTAATTCTGCTATTTCTTCTTCAATCTTAGCACAGATGATAAATACTTCAGAGCTTTCTTCTAAAGCAAATTTTTTGACTGTTTCTACGAAAGGATTATTTTGACCATTATTAATCAAGTCTTCTTCCGTTACATTTGCGGCATATAAAACAGGTTTCTGAGTTAATAACTGTAAAGAGTCTACAAATTTTTGTTCATCTTCAGAGTTCCATGTAATACTACGAGCACATTTTCCATTTTCCAATTCTGTTTTTAGTGTTTCTAATATTTCAAGTTCAGCTTGTAAACTTTTATCTGCTTTGACAGCTTTTATAGTCCTTTGGATTCGCCTATCTAAAACTTCCATATCAGAAAAAATGAGTTCTAAATTAATAGTCTCAATATCTCGTAAAGGATCTATTGATCCTTCTACATGAACGATATTAGCATCTTCAAAACAGCGTACTACGTGTACAATAGCATCTACTTCTCGAATATGAGATAGAAATTGATTTCCTAATCCTTCTCCTTTGCTAGCACCTTTTACAAGACCTGCGATATCTACAAATTCGATGCCAGCAGGTACAATTTTTTCTGAGTTATACATGGTAGCTAATGTTTCCAATCGAGAATCTGGTACAGTCACAATACCTACATTCGGATCAATGGTACAAAAAGGATAATTGGCTGATTCTGCTCCCGCTTTTGTTAAAGAATTAAATAATGTACTTTTTCCTACATTGGGGAGACCTACAATTCCCAGTTTCATTTATGTCATCCCTTTCTTTTTTTCTTGGATAATTCTATGGATTACTATGATTTTAATATCCTTGTTATTATACTGAAAAAATATATTTTATGCAAGATAAGGTATAGGAAAAGGTGCAATGAATTATTCATTGCACCTTTATCATTTTTTTATTGCTCTTTAGAGGTAAGGATTCCAACTAATACTCCTTGTATAAAACTAAAGATGAAAAGACCAATACCACAAGCAATATATTTCTTTTTATTATCTTTTGTTATAGTAAGACAAATGTTTTTTGTTTCATCCACTTGTTGTTTAGCTACACGATATGGTCTTCGTGATTGATTATATCGTTGATTCATAAAAATCCCTCCATAAAGATCATTCTATATGCTATATATATATTTATATACTAACATAATTTAGAAATAAAGTACAAACACTTTTTGCTAGTTATATTGAAAAAATTGCTTTTCTTAGAAGCCTTTTCTATAGTAAAATATCTACTATTACTCCATACTAATATTGGAGGTGTTATTCATGAAAAAAAAATATTTTCATAGATTCTTTATAGCATTTGTTTTTTTGAGTATTTTATTCGGATGTACTATAAAACCACAAAAAACAGGTGATAATATAGAAAATAGATTGACAAATGTATTACCACAAAGTCCACCGTTTGTTTCTGAATATAAAGCAGAAGATTCTTATCGAAGACCAGATACGGTTGTGGAACCTGTAGAAGATACGAAAAAAGCAAAAAAAATAGCTTCTAATATTACAAAACAGCCAGAAGTAGAAAAAGCAACGGTATTAATTACAGGAAATACTGCATTAGTGGGTATTCAACTATCGCAAAACTTATCCAACGATGATTTAGATCAATTAAAAAGAGAGATAGAATCTCAGGTAAAACAGGAACAACAGGATATTAAATATGTATCTGTAACTAATTCTCCTAAACTAGTCGATCGAATGACGATTATTGCAGAAGATATTATGGAAGGACGACCTATACAAGGATTAGCTGACGAGATAGGAGTTATTTTACGACGCATAACACCTACTGTATAAAAATAAAAAATGAAAATTTTATTTCATACTATCATCCTTTACAAATAAAGGTAAGATCGATATAATAAAGTGTATACTTTATGATGAAAGGATGATATCGTTGCCACCAGAAATATGGTTCCCTCATTTAGGAATAGAAATAAAGAAAATAAACCCAGTTGCATTTCATATTTTTAAAATACCTGTGTATTGGTATGGTATTCTTATTGGTTTAGGTGTTTTAGTTGGCTTAAAAGTAGCAACTAAAGAAGCAAAACGTACCGGACAAGATCCAGAAATATATATGGATTTTTTATTGTATGCATTAATTGCTGCTATTATTGGTGCACGTTTATATTATGTAGCTTTTTCCTGGGATGAATATAAAGATAATTTATTAAAAATTTTTGCGACACGTGAAGGTGGTTTAGCTATTTATGGAGGTGTGATAGGAGCTGTTATTGCAGCATTTTTTTATACGCGAGCAAAAAAAATAGATTTTTGGATTTTGGCAGATACATGTGCCCCTAGTTTGATTATAGGACAAGCGATTGGTAGATGGGGAAATTTTGTTAATCAAGAAGCATTTGGAGGTTATACAGATTCACTTTTTGCTATGCGATTAATGAAAAATAATATATATGATGTTCCTCAAGAAGTACTTGATAATATTAAAATAATAAATGGGATTGAATATATACAAGTTCATCCAACTTTTTTATATGAATCTATGTGGAATTTAATGATTTTTATTATTTTAATTCAATGTCGTAAGTATAAAAAAATTAATGGTGAAATATTTATGTTATATTTATTAGGATATGCTTTAGGACGTATTTGGATAGAAGGATTACGAACCGATCAATTATTAATTCCACATACTTCTATTCCAATTTCTCAAGTTATTGCGGGTATTTCGATTTTTTTCGCCTTATTTTTCATTTATTTTAGGAGAAAAAAGAATTATAGTTAAAATAATCTATTTTTCTGACAGAAAAGTGTAAAATAATGTTGATTTTTCTTCTTATTCGTATTACAATAAATAAGGGGCTTTTGATTGTATGAATGTACAACAAAAGCTACTAGATTACGGGGATTTATAAATGAGGTGGGAAGATGAGTGTATTTTCAGATAAGATTAATGATCTTAATGACAAATTGGATGACATCATAATCAAACAAAGTGAAAGACATAATATTTATAAACTTAGTCAAGAATTAGATGAATTGATTATTTTATTTTATCAAAAAAACAAACATACAAAATAGTAAAAAATAAAAGATAGGACTTAAGTCCTATCTTTTATTTTTTTTTTGAAAAAGATCTTGATACAGACTCAGAAGTGTACTAAAATAAGGATAATAGGTGGGGGAAAGTGGTTTAAAGTGGTGATAAAAGATAAAAAGGTGGTTGTTCTGACATGTTTATGGGAGAATACATCCATTCTATTGATTCTAAAGGTCGTTTTATTGTACCGATTAAGTTTAGGGAACAACTAGGAGAAAGATTTGTTGTTACGAAAGGATTAGATAACTGTTTGTTTGTCTATCCTTTGGTTGAATGGAGCCTTTTTGAGCAAAAATTAAAAGCATTGCTCCTTGCCAATCGTGATGCTCGTAAGTTTACTCGGTTTTTCTTTGCTGGTGCTGTTGAGTGTGACGTAGACAAGCAGGGGAGAATTCTATTACCTTTAAATTTAAGAGAGTATTCACAATTAAAAAAAGAAGCTGTTTTGATTGGAGTATCTAATCGAGTAGAAATTTGGAGTAAAGAAATGTGGAATGCTTATAATAATGAAGATGATTTTGACGTAAGTGATTTGGCAGATAAAATGGCCGAATTAGGAATATAATCAATATGAAGTTATTAAGGATGTGTAGTAGTGGAGTTTCAACATGTTTCAGTATTATTAGAAGAATCTATACAAGGTTTAAATATTAAACCAGAAGGTATTTATCTAGATGGAACGTTAGGAGGTGCGGGACATAGTGAAAGAATTTGTAAGCAATTAGGAGATCAAGGTCTTTTAATAGGAGTTGATCAAGACAGTGATGCTATTGAGGCGGCAAAAAAAAGATTGAAAATATATCAAGATCAAGTTATTTTTTATCAAAGTAATTTTACAAATATCAAAGAAATTTTACAAATATTCGATATTTTTCGATTGAATGGTATACTGTTGGATTTAGGAGTTTCTTCGTATCAATTAGATGAAGCGGATAGAGGATTTTCGTATATGCAAGATGGTCCTTTGGATATGAGAATGAATGTAAATGAGGCACGATCTGCAGCACAAATCGTAAATGAATATTCAGAAAAAAAATTAATGCATATTATAAAAGAATATGGAGAAGAAAGATGGGCAAAACGTATTGCTCAGTTTATTGTTGCAGAACGAAAGAAAAAACCATTAACTAGAACAATGGAATTAGTAGAAGTTATTAAAAAAGCAATTCCTAAAGGAGCACGTCGAAATGGACCTCATCCAGCAAAACGAACTTTTCAAGCTATTCGTATTGAAGTGAATCAAGAATTAGCTATATTAGAACAATCTATCCGGGATATGGTAGATGTATTAGATACAGGTGGCAGACTATGTATTATTACTTTTCATTCTTTAGAAGATAGAATTGTGAAACAAACATTTCGAAGTTTAGAAAATCCATGTACCTGTCCACCAAATTTTCCAATTTGTATTTGTGGAAAACAACCTTTAGTAAAAGTTATTACAAGGAAACCAATTGTACCTACAGATCAAGAAATACAAAACAATCCAAGAGCTCGAAGTGCAAAATTACGAATACTAGAAAAGATTTAAATATAGTTACGTTGGGTAAAAATAATAGATAAATGGGGGGAAATATGATGAAAAGGGGATCAGAGTATTATACATATGGAAGTAGTGCGCATGATTTAGGACAAAGTTATATATCATCATTACAAATACCTTCTGAAGTGACACAACCTCAAATAGAACAGGAGTCAAAAAAACGGCAAAAAGCAAAGCAAAGGGCATATCAGAAAAAAAGCATTTTATATAAGTTGCAATTATTAGCATGTACGATTCTTTTTTTTGCAGGTTGTTTAATATTAATGGTAGGATACTCAGCGATTAGTTCTCAACAAGCGAATATAGCAGAGATGACTAAAACCTTACAAGAATTACAGAAAAAAAATGCTATGATTCAAGGAGAAATTGGTGAAAATATGGATTTAAAAAAGCTAGAGGAGAAAGCCACTTGTCAATTAGGAATGGTACATCCCAATGAGCATCAATTAGTTTATATCGACATTCCCCAAAATAGTTATACGGTATTATATCAGCCTATACAATCAGATTCTACAGAAACCTCTTTTCTTTCTTCTATTTTTCGATTTTTAACTAAGGTTTGGTGATGTTATGGAAAAAAAGGATAGGCAGATACAACGACGATTGGGATTTGTTTTACTTAGCTTTTTAATGGGGATATTTTTTTTAATTTATCGATTAGGATATATTAAGTTAGTAAATGGAGAGGAGTATGAAAAAAAGGCAATTGGACAACAACTTCTTTTAGATCAACAAATCCCAGCAAGGAGAGGTGGGATTTATGATAGGAATCAACATATATTAGCTTTAGATTATACAGTATATAATTTGATTTTAGATACAGTAGTATTACATCATTATGAAAAAGAAGAACATGAAAAAACTATAAATTTTCTTAAAGAAATAGTAGAAATTCCCCAAGAGGAGCTTTGGAAGCATATTAATTCAGAAACACAACGATATTATATTGTTTTAAGAAAGGAAATACCTCAACAGGAAGGACAAAAAATACAAGAAGAAATAAAAACGCAAAAGATTAAGGGGGTCTGGCTAGAAGAAGACTCCCTTCGTAATTATAATTATGATTCCTTGGCTTCTCATGTAATTGGTTTTGTAGGAGCTAAAGAAGGACGCCTAGGTCTTGAGCTTCAATATAATCGTTGGTTAACAGGAATACCGGGACGAAATTTTAGAACTTTTGAACAAGGCCATTATGTTATGAAAAACTATATACAGCCTACTCATGGATTGTCTTTGATATTAACTATTGATGAGGCAATTCAACACTATACAGAAGAAGCTCTATTAGAAGCGATGAGAGAGTATGAACCTGAAAGTGCATCAGCAATTGTCATGGTACCTAAAACAGGCGAAATATTGGCAATGACCTCTTTCCCTAATTTTAACTCTAATAAGCCAGGAAATATAGATCATCTTGTAGATGCAGAGCGTTATCAAACGATGACTCAAGAAGAAAGAACAAAAATGCTAAATAAAGTATGGCAAAATTTTAATATTACGTATACTTATGAACCAGGTTCTACTTTTAAACCCATGGTAGTAGCTGCAGCTTTAGAAGAAAATGTTATATCCATATCCGATACTTTTTATTGTGGAGGATATAAAAATGTTGCAGGTACGATTATTCGTTGTTGGAAAAGAAGTGGGCACGGAGAACAAACGATAGAAGAAATTTTAGCTAATTCTTGTAATGTGGGTATGATGGATATTGCTGAAAAGATGGGAAAAGAAGTATTTTATCGTTATCAAAAAGCTTTTGGATTTGGTACAAAAACAGGAATTGATTTACCAGGGGAGCAAGATGCTGCAGGTCTTCTTCATAAAGAGGAAAATTTAGGCCCTGTTGAATTAGCTACGAGTTCTTTTGGACAAACCTTTAATGCAACACCCATTCAGATGATAACTGCTTTTACAGCTGTAATTAATGGTGGAAATTTAGTTAGACCTCATCTAGTAGCACAAATGATTGATTCTAATGGAAATCCTGTACAAGAAGCGGATAAAGAGATTCGAAAAAAGGTAATTTCAGAGAAAACTTCTAAACAAATGAGAGAGACTTTAGAAAGTGTAGTAACCGCAGGGACTGGAAGAGGAGCTAGGATACCTGGATTTCGAATTGGGGGAAAGACAGGAACAGCAGAACAAGGATCTCGTACGAATCCGGAAGAACATAGATATATTTTTTCGTTTATTGGATTTGCTCCTGTTGAAGATCCTCAAGTGATTGTTTTTGTTGCTTTAAATCGTCCTAAAGATGACACTATTGGAAGTACTATGGTAACAACGGTATGCAAAAACATTATGGAAAGGACATTACCTTATTTAGGAATTTCAAAAACAGAAGTTCTGGAAAAAGAAGATAACCAAGAACCTACTATTAGTGATTATACGGATTTATTTTTAATGGATGCTATACAGGATATTAAAGATCAAGGATTGCAATATGAAATTGTTGGAAAAGGAAGTACTATTGTAAACCAAATGCCAAAGGCAGGAACAAAGGTTCCAGTTAATACTTTAGTGTATTTATATGTAACAGCTAATGATACACAAGAAGTAGTAGAAGTTCCTAATGTTATAGGATCTACTTATGAAGAAGCTTTTGAAACAATAAAAAAGCAGTATTTAATTCCTACTTTTATTGGTGAAGGAAATATTGTCGAGGGACAAGAACCTAAATCTGGAACCCGAGTAGATAAAAATACTGAGGTTATTATACAATTGAAAAAATAGCATAAGATCCTTGCTTATACAATACAATGTTATAAAGTAATTCTTATCTAACCCTAGACGTTAGCTAAGGATATGATTATAATGTATAGGTGGGATTTAACTATGAATCATAAACCTTCGATAATGATTAAAAGGCGTCTCCTTTTTTTTCTAACTGTTATTACAATTGGAATTATTGGGTTAATTTTTCGTATCAGTTATATTCAGATTATACAAGGAGATTATTTAAAAAATCTAGCCTGGGAACAACAAACCCGCGATCGGCTTATTGCTCCGCAAAGAGGTTCGATTTATGACCGTAATGGGATTCCATTAGCTCAAAATGCCTCAGTAGCTACTGTTAGTGTAATTCATAATCAAATTCAGGATAAAGAAGAAGTGATTGAAGCTTTAGTAGACGTTTTGGATTTAGAATATGAAGAAGTGAAGCAAAAAGTAGAACGAGTCGTAGCCTTAGAAAGAATTAAGTCTAGGGTAGATAAAGAAGTGGCTGATAAATTAAGAGAAAAAAATATTCCTGGTATTGTAGTGGATGAAGATTCTAAACGATATTATCCTCATCGTAATTTAGCTTCACATGTTCTTGGTTTTGTAGGAAAAGATAATCAGGGAATTATTGGTATTGAAGTAAAGTATGATGAGTATTTACGAGGAATACCAGGTAAAATTGTAACAGAATCAGATGCAAAAGGTAGAGATATTTCAGGTGGGATTCAAAAAAGAATTGAACCTCTTCCAGGAAATCATCTTGTTACTAGTATTGATATTGTGGTACAACAGTATGCAGAACAGGCATTAGAAAAAGTATTACAAGGGAAGGAAGCAAAAAAAGGCTCTATTTTGATTATGAATCCTAAGACAGGAGAAATATTAGCAATGGCGAATAAGCCAGATTTTGATTTAAATGAACCTTTTCGTATTCAAGATCCAACTTTACAAGTAAATTGGAATCAGCTTTCTCAAAAAGAACAAATGGATGCTTTAAATCAAATGTGGAGGAATTTTAGTATTAATGATACTTATGAACCAGGTTCTACTTTTAAAATAGTAACTTCTACAGCTGGTTTAGAAGAAAAAGTGGTTACGCTAGAGGATACATTTTCATGTCCAGGATATCGAATTGTAGCAGATCGAAGAATACGATGTCATAAAACGGGAGGTCATGGAACTGAAACTTTTTTAGAAGGAGTTTTAAATTCTTGTAATCCAGTTTTTATGGACGTAGCAGATCGATTGGGAGCAGAAGCCTTTTATAAATATATGAAGTTATTTGGTTTTGATGAAAAAACAGGTATTGATATTCCAGGAGAAGCAGTCGGCATTATGCATGATATAAAAAAAGTAGGTCCAGTAGAGTTAGCAACAATGTCTTTCGGACAATCATTTCAAATCACACCGTTGCAATTAATTCGAGCAGGTGCTGCTATTGTAAATGGAGGATATTTAGTTACGCCTCATATTGGAAGGGAATTGGTAAATGAGGAAGGAAATATTATTAAAATTTTTGAATATGACAATAAAAAACAAATTATTTCAAAAGAAACTTCTGATATTATGCGGTCTATTTTAGAATCTGTAGTATCAGAAGGAACAGGTCATAGGACTTATTTGCCGGGTTATAAAATTGGAGGTAAAACAGCAACTTCTGAAAAATTACCTCGAAGTAATCATAAATATATTGCTTCTTTTATAGGATTTGCTCCTGCTGATGATCCACAAGTAATAGCTCTTATTCTTATTGATGAGCCTGTAGGAATTTATTATGGCGGAACAGTAGCAGCACCGGTAGTTAAAGAAATATTTGAAAATATACTTCCTTATTTAGGAATTGAACCTAAATATACGGACCAAGAATTAACATTAGAAGGAGTAGGAGATGTAGACATTCCTAATGTACTTCAAAAATCTTTATCAGAAGTGAGACAAGAAGCGAGGGAATTAGGTTTAACATTGGAAGTTTTAGGAGAAGGGAATATTGTTAAGGAACAGTTTCCACTTCCAGGTGAAAAAGTAAGTAAAGGAACAAAATTAATTATATATATAGAATAGGAGGGAATATTGTGAAACTTAAGGAATTAATGGGTTCGATTTGTTATCAACGAATCCAAGGCAATATAGAAGTTGATATTTCACATCTATCTTATAATTCTAAACATATTCAGCCAGGAACTTTATTTTTTTGTATTAAGGGGTTTCAAACAGATGGACATCAATATGCCATAGATGCTGTTCAAAAGGGAGCTATTGCTTTAATTGTGGAAGATTCTATATCAAATATCCCAGAAGATATAACGGTTCTTCAAGTGGATAATACAAGAAAAGTTATGTCCCTTATTTCAACAAATTTCTATAATCATCCTGCATCAAAAATGAATATAATAGGAGTTACAGGTACAAACGGAAAAACAACGATTACATTTTTAATCGACGCTATTATAAAGGAAGCAGGTCGCAAAACGGGGGTCATTGGTACAATTCATAATAAAATAGGAGATAAGGTTGTACCTTCTGAACGAACAACTCCAGAGTCTATTGATTTACAAAAATTATTTGCCCAAATGGAAAGTGAAAAAGTTGATGATATCATTATGGAAGTGTCTTCACATTCTCTTGCATTAGATCGTGTTGCGGGATGTCATTTTAAAGTAGGTGTATTTACAAATTTAACTTTAGATCATTTAGACTTTCACAAAACTATGGATCAGTATAAAGCAGCAAAGGCTAAATTATTTCAGCATTCTGAGTATGCAGTGATCAATGCAGATGATTCAGTAGCTGAATATATAATAAAATCTAGCAATGGAAAAGTACTTACGTATGGTATTGATAAAGACGCAGATCTCATCGCTTATGATTTACAAATTACAGCTGATGGTGTATCTTTTAATATAGACATTGATAATGAAAAAAGAAATTTTTATCTTAATATTCCAGGAAAATTTAGTGTATATAATGGTTTGGCAGCAATAGGTACCTGTTTATGTCTAGGAATTCCACCTTCGATTATTCAAGAAGGATTAAAGAAAGTGAATAATGTTCCTGGACGTTTTCAAACGATTTCTTCTCCTGTAGGTTATCGCATAATTGTTGATTATGCTCATGCTCCTGATGGATTAGAAAATATATTAAAAACGGTTCAAGAATTTAAAACAGGTAGAATTATCACTGTCTTTGGTTGCGGTGGTAATCGTGATAAAAGCAAACGTCCTATTATGGGTAAAATTGCTGGAACCTATTCAGACTTTTGTGTTTTAACATCGGATAATCCTCGTTCGGAGGAACCACTTCAAATATTAGATGAAATTGAAGTAGGAATTCAAAAAACAGATTGTCCATATACAAAAATTGTAGATCGTAAAAAAGGAATTATTTTTGCACTCGAAGAAGCTAGAGCCGAGGATATTGTAATTATTGCAGGTAAAGGACATGAAAAGTATCAAATTTTTGATCAAGGACAAAAAATACATTTTGATGATGTAGAAATAGTAGAAGAATATATACAGGAGGAATCGATGTGAAACCTATTCAACTATCCTGGCTTTTACAAGTAATAGAAGGAAACTTGATAAAAGGAGAAGAACAAGTAGAAGGTACAATATGTGGGATTTCCACTGATACTAGAAAGATTCAATTAGGTGATTTATTTATTCCTCTTCGTGGAGAACGATTTGATGGACATGATTTTATTGAAGAAGCTTATAAAAAAGGAGCTATAGGATGTATATCTGAACGTCAAGATGTTCAGATTCCTAATGGAAAATGGTTGTTTCTTGTTTCAGATACAAAAAAAGCAATGATGGATTTAGCAGAGGCCTACCGTAAATGTTTTTCTATACCTGTGATTGGAGTTACAGGAAGCGTAGGTAAAACGAGTACAAAAGACATGATTGCATCAATTCTTTCTCAGAAAGGTTCTATTTTAAAAACACAAGGAAATTATAATAATGAGATAGGTGTACCTTTAACTATTTTTGGTTTACAATCGGCTCATCAATTTGCTATAGTAGAAATGGGAATGAGTGGATTTGGAGAAATTCATAATTTGAGTAAGATTGTCCGACCTCAATTTGCTATTATTACTAATATAGGGGTTTCTCATATTGAGTATTTAGGAAGTCGAGAGGGAATTTTAAAGGCAAAAAGTGAAATTTTTGATTATCTTGCTCCTAATGGAGTAGCTATTATCAATGGAGATGAACCGTTACTTCGATCATTACAAGAAACACTTTCTTGTTCAGTTATTACTTTCGGGCATAAAAATACCAATATGTATTGGGCACAAATAAAACAATATCAAGATCAAGGAATGCAGCTTTTGGTTCATACACCTTCTAATGAATTTATGTTAGAAGTACCTTGTATAGGTGAACATTGGATTTATAATATTTTACCTGGTGTTGCGATAGCAGAATTAGTAGGTTTAAGTGTAGAACAAATTCAAAGAGGAGTTTTATATTTTGTACCTAGTGGAATGCGTATGGAAAGAGAATCTACGGCTTATCCATTACATATTATTAATGATACATATAATGCGAGCCTAGATTCAATGAAAGCAGCGATAAAAGTATTAACTCATTTATCTGTACCAGGTAGGAAAGTAGTTATTTTAGGAGATATTTTTGAACTTGGTAAGTATTCTCAAGAAATTCATAGAGAATTAGGAAGATATGTTGCACAAAAACCTATTGATTCTTTATTATTTGTAGGAGAAGCGGCAAAAGAAATAGCAGTAGGAGCTCAACAAATGGGGAAAAAAAGCTTTTATTTTAAAACAAAGGAAAATTTACTAGATGCAATTTCTTCTTTAATTCAAAAAGATGATACAATTTTAATTAAAGCATCAAGAGGAATGCACTTAGAAGAAGTTGTGGAAAAACTTAAAGAGGTGAAATGAAAATGGATTATGCGGCCATTTATCCAGTGTTAATTGCATTTTTATTTAATTTATTATTAGGCCCTTTTGTAATTCCTTTTTTAACAAAATTAAAATTAGGTCAATATGTTCGAGATGACGGTCCACAAAGTCATCTTAAAAAAGCAGGTACTCCCACTATGGGTGGTGTTATTATTTTAGGTAGTTTAGTCTTAACGAGTTTATTTTTTATACAAAGCTATAAAGAAATTATTCCTATTTTACTTTTAACGATAGGATTTGGAATCATAGGATTTATAGATGATTATATTAAAGTAGTAATGAAACGATCGTTAGGATTAAAAGCATATCAAAAAATTATTGCACAATTATTAGTTACTGCTTTATTTGGATATTATCTTTTGAAATATACTAATATTGGAACAGAAGTATTCATTCCTTTTACAAGAGGAAAAACTATTGATTTTGGAATGGCTTTTATTCCTTTACTTATTTTTGGTATGTTAGGAACAGTAAATGGTGTAAACTTAACGGATGGACTAGATGGATTAGCAGCCAGTGTAACCGTATTAGTAGCAACTTTTTTTGCTGTTGTTAGTTGGGGAGAACATAGTACATTATTACCTATTACCTCTGCAGCTGTAGGAAGTTTATTAGGGTTTTTATTGTTTAATGCCCATCCTGCTCGGGTTTTCATGGGAGATACAGGATCTTTAGCATTAGGTGGATTTGTAGCGGGAACCGCCTTTATGTTAAAAATGCCTTTATTTTTACCTATTGTTGGTTTTATTTATGTGATAGAAAGTCTTTCAGTTATTATTCAAGTATTATATTTTAAGAAAACGAAAAAACGTTTTTTTAAGATGGCACCTATTCATCATCATTTTGAATTGTCTGGTTGGCAAGAAACAAAAGTAGTGGCTGTTTTTTGTGTTTTGACAGCTATCTTTTGTTTAATTGGACTGCTTGGGTTACCATAATCGAAAACAGGAGCGTGAAAATCATTGAATCTAATGAATAAAAATATTTTAATTGTAGGTTTAGGGAAGAGTGGAATATCAGCCGGAATGTTATGTAAGCAATTAGGTGGTCAAGTTACTTTCTATGATGGGAAAAGTCGTATTTCACTAGAACCTATAGTAACATCATTAGAACAGGAAGGATTTTCTTTTATTTTTCAAGAAATCAAGGAGATGGATTGGAAGACGAAAGATCTTATTATTATGAGTCCTGGAGTACCGACTGATTTACCTTTTCTTCAACAGGCTAAAAAATATGGGATTTCTATTTTGGGAGAAATGGAATTAGCCTATCAATTTTGTCATTTACCTATAATAGCTATTACTGGGACAAATGGTAAAACAACCACCACTACATTGGTAGGTGAAATATTTAAAAAAGTTCTCTCTTCTACTTATGTGGTTGGTAATATAGGGGTTCCTTTTTCAGAGCAAGTATTAAATATGGAGAAAAAAGGATATGTAGTAGCGGAAGTTAGTAGTTTTCAATTAGAAACAATTAAAAACTTTCATCCTTTAGTAAGTGCAGTATTAAATATTACACCCGATCACCTCAATCGTCATAAAACTTTTGATAAATATATACAAACAAAAGAAAAAATTTTTATGAATCAAACGCAAGATGATTTTTTGGTCTTAAATGCGGATGATCCATATTGTATAGCAATGCAAGATAAAACCAAAGCAAAAAAAATTTATTTTAGTACACAAAAAGTCCTAAATGAAGGCATATATACCTTAAATGATGACATAATAATAGCTTGGAGAGGAAAAAAAATATCTTTGTGTTCGATTCATGATCTTATTATTGTAGGTGAACATAATGTACAAAATGTAATGGCTGCTGCAGCAATTGCTTTATGCCAAGGAGTAGATATTTCATTAGTTAGAGATGTCGTATGTTCTTTTAAAGGGGTAGAACATCGTATTGAATATGTTACTACTTGGAATGATGTACTGTATTATAATGATTCAAAAGGAACAAACCCAGATGCAGCAATACGAGCTATTTATTCTATGCAACGTCCTATTGTATTGATTGGAGGAGGTATGGATAAAGGAGCTGATTTTACAACATGGGTTCAAGCTTTTAAGGGGAAAGTCAAGTATTTAATTTTATTAGGGGAAACATCTCATAAAATTGTACAAACAGCTCATCAACAAGGTTTTTTAAACATAACTCAAGTGCAAAATATGCAAGAGGCTGTAAAGTTAGCTCATCAAATAGCTAATGTGGGTGATTGTGTCTTATTATCTCCGGCTTGTGCTAGTTGGGATATGTATACTAGTTATGAAGAGAGGGGGAATATTTTTAAGGAGGCAATTTTGAATTTAAAGGAGGGAGAGGATGAAAAAACCACGTAAACAACTTCGTCGTTCTCCTAGTATACGTCAGTGTGACTTTACTATTTTATTTACTGTGGTTTTATTAGTTTGTTTTGGTATTGTTATGATTTTTAGTTCTAGTTATAATTATTCTTTGAATCGCTATGGAGATCAGTTTTATTTTTTAAAAAGACAAATAATATGGTCTATTATCGGTTTTGGTGCCATGATGGTTATGATGAATTATGATTATCATAATCTTCGTAAATGGTCTGTTTTGTTATATTTATTTTCTATTATTACATTATTCTTAGTCTTATTAGTGGGTAAAGAAATTAATGGGGCGAAGAGATGGCTTGGGGTAGGGCCTATTGGTTTTCAACCTTCAGAAATTTCTAAATTGGGAGTCACGTTGTTTTTAAGTAATTTAGTTTCTTTAAATCGTAAAAAGTTAGATAAATTTAAAGGTTTTATTTTTTATATGATCATTATTATGATTCCTGTTTTTTTGATTGTTATTGAGAATTTAAGTACAGCTATTGTGGTAATTGCTATTGGGGTTTGTATTTTATTTGTAGCTAGTCCTAAAATATGGTACTTTATTGCTATGTCAGTTCCAGTTGTTATAGCTGGTTTTTTTGCTATAAATTTAGAAAGCTTTCGTTATCGATTGGTTCGGATTCAAGCTTGGTTAGATCCGTGGAGTGATCCCTTACATTCTGGATATCAAACGATCCAATCCTTATATGCTGTTGGTTCAGGAGGCCTTTTTGGATTGGGTTTAGGGGAAAGTAGACAAAAATTAGGTTATATTCCAGAAGCTCATAATGATATTATATTTTCTATTGTATGTGAAGAATTGGGGTTAGTAGGAGCTACTATCTTGTTATTATTATTTTTGATTTTAATTTGGCGTGGTATTAAAGTAGCTATTCAAGCTCCTGATTTATTTGGATCTTTTATTGTTACAGGCATTATCTGCCAGGTAGCTGTTCAAGTTTTGATTAATGTCTCTGTTATTACCAATACAATTCCTGTAACAGGAATGCCTCTACCTTTTATTAGTTATGGAGGATCTTCTTTATTATTTCTTATGATTTCTATGGGAATTATGCTTAATGTTTCCAGACATTCCAATATTCCTAGAACTTAAAAATATAAAAGTACTTTGCGGTTGATAGAACATCCCACACTTAAAGTGACCTGTCACAACTTGATGGCAGATGCATACACTGATTGTATAATTACCTTATATTTCCAGGGGGTGTTTTGTCAGATGGGTAAATTTAGGATAGAGGGTGGGATTCCTTTACAAGGTGAAATACGTATTGGAGGGGCTAAAAATGCAGTTTTACCGATTTTAGCTGCTACAGTTTTATACCCTGGGATTACTTGTATTCATGATTGCCCAAAAATTATGGATGTACTAACAATGATTCGAATTTTAGAGAGCATAGGATGTAAGATAAAATGGGAAGATCGAACATTGATTGTTGATACATCTACTGCATGTAATACAGAAATTCCTGCGGATTTAGTAAGTGAAATGCGTTCCTCTATTATTTTATTGGGTTCGATTTTAGGCCGCTTTGGTAAAATAAAAATTTCTTATCCAGGTGGTTGTTCTATTGGACCTAGGCCCATTGATCTGCACTTAAAAGCGTTAAAGAAAATGGGAGTTCAAATTGAAGAGTATCATGGTTATATTACCTGCAAGGTTAAACAATTGCATGGAGAGAAGATTCATTTAGATTTTCCAAGTGTAGGAGCGACAGAAAATATTATGCTTGCAGCGATATTAGCCAAAGGAAGAACTATTATTTATAATCCTGCAAAAGAGCCAGAAATTGTAGATCTTCAAAATTTCTTAAATCAAATGGGAGCTACTATTCGGGGAGCCGGATCCCATATCATTACGATTGAAGGTGAATCCAAACTTTCTAGTATTGAATATACGGTAATTCCAGATCGTATTATTACAGGAACTTACTTAGTAGCAGCTGCTATTAGTGGGGGAGAGGTATTATTATCCAATGTACAGCCTAAACATTTATATGCTGTAATTTCTAAATTAAGAGAAACAGGTTGTATAATTAAAGAAGATAAAAATTATATATATATTCAATCTCCTTCTAAATTACAAAGTGTTGGTACTATCCGTACTTATCCGCATCCAGGTTTTCCAACTGATATGCAGGCACAAATGATGGCTCTATTAGCAGTAGCACAAGGTACTAGTATTATTAGTGAAAATATATTTGAATCTCGATATAAGCATGCAGAAGAATTGATTCGGATGGGAGCTCATATACAGCTAGAAGGTAGGATTGCAATTATTACTGGAGTGAATAAGTTAATGGGAACTACTGTTCATGCAGAAGATTTAAGAGGTGGTGCTGCACTTATTTTAGCTGGATTATGTGCCGAAGGTGAAACGCTTGTCTATAATTCAAAACATATAGAAAGAGGATATGAATGTATTGATAAAGATTTACAATCTTTAGGTGCTCGTATTCAAAAGATAAAAGAGGAACAATAAGAGGTGGATTCATATGGGGAAAATGATACCTTTTCCTAAAAAAAAATCAAAAAGAACGCTATCTATATCTATATTATCAATGATAATTAGTATTGCTACTTTTTTTTCTATCATTCTTATATCACCTATATTTACCCTTAAACAAATTGAGGTATTAGGAAATGAGAGATATTCAATAGAAGAAATTTTGGATCGTTTGCATATTCAAGAGGGAATGAATGTATTTGGTTTTATAATGAATAATGAAATAAAAAAATTTAAAAATGATCCTTATATTGAAAAGATAGATATCAAGTTGGATTTTCCACATCAAGTCCAGATTAATATTATAGAGCGAAAAGCAATAGGATATGTTCCTTATATGGGAGCATATCTATCTATTGATAAAGATGGACGAGTTTTAGAAACAACAAATCAACTTGATTTTCCTTTACCGTTAGTCGTTGGATTACAGTTCCAAGGATTTTCTTTGGGGGATATTTTGATTGTTGAACAAGAAGAGATTTTTGATGTTATTTTAAAAATTTCACAAACAATGTTTAAATATGATATCTTAGATAAGATGGTTAAGATTGATATTAATAGTTCAAAAGATATACAACTTCAAATAGGCAATATTCATGTTTTATTAGGTGGTATTCAAGAATATGATTATAAAATTCGTGCGTTATTACAAATATTAAAATATATTCCGAAAGAAGATAAAGGATTTTTAGACTTAAGTGATACAAGTAAGCCATTTGTATTTAAATATTTGACATAAATCATATAATCAATTAATAAAAAAAGAATAAATATAATTTACTTGCAAAAAAAAGGTAAATCATATTGAATATTTATAGAAAAAAGGCTATGATATAATAGAGAATATGATATAATAAGGTGTAAAACAAAAGGAATTTTATTATTCTATATACATAAGGAATTTTATACAAATTTGACAATAAATAATATTATTATCTACGGTATTCTTTTCTATTAAGAAAAGATTAAGACATTGTAAACGAAGGGGGACTTATGATGCTAGAATTTGATGTTACAGATGAAATGATTGCTCAAATAAAAGTCATAGGGGTAGGCGGTGGAGGAAATAATGCGGTGGATCGTATGATTGAAGAAAATCTTACAGGTGTAGAATTTATTACAGTCAATACAGATAAACAGGCTTTAAATCGTTCTGCATCCTCTATTAAAATACAAATAGGGGACAAACTTACAAAGGGACTGGGTGCTGGTGCAAATCCTGATATTGGAGCAAAAGCAGCAGAAGAAAGTAAAGAAGAAATTAGTAAAGCTATAAAAGGAGCCGATATGGTTTTTGTTACAGCAGGAATGGGTGGCGGTACAGGAACAGGAGCAGCGCCAATTATTGCGGGTATAGCAAAAGAAGCAGGTATACTAACGGTGGGAGTGGTTACGAAGCCTTTTAGTTTTGAAGGACGAAAACGAATGCAAAATGCAGAAAAAGGGATTCAAGCATTAAAAGAAAATGTAGATACATTAATTACCATTCCTAATGATAAGTTACTTCAAATTATTGATAAAAAAACAACTATGATTGATGCTTTTAAAAAAGCGGATGAAGTATTACGTCAAGGGGTGCAAGGTATTTCTGATTTAATTTCAAATCCGGGAATTATTAACTTAGACTTTGCAGATGTAAGAACCATTATGTCGGATAAAGGTATTGCTCATATGGGAATTGGACAGGCTTCTGGTGAAAATAAGACAGAGTTAGCAGCAAAAATGGCTATTTCTAGTCCCTTGTTAGATACTACTATTGATGGTGCAAGAGGAGTATTAATTAATATTAGTGGTGGTATGAATTTAGGTTTATTAGAAGCAAATGAAGCAGCTAATTTAATTCGAGAAGCTGTGGATCCAGAAGCTGAAATTATTTTTGGTACAACCATTAATGAAGAATTAGGTGACGAAGTTATTGTTACTGTTATAGCTACAGGTTTTGAACATGTTTTTGCACCATCTTACCGTAAGGATTCTAGAACTGCTACTTCTTCATCTTCTTTACAAGAAAATGAAGAACAAAACCAAGAACAAAAAGATGTTAAAGAATTTCAGGAAAGAGATTCACAAGAGGATGCTGGATTTATTGATATTCCAGTATTTCTTCAAAGAAGAAGAAGGTAGTAAAAATAAAATAAAAAAACCTCAAAAGATGTGCCTTATTGTCGCATCTTTTTTTTATGAGTTCAGTTATT
Source organism: Candidatus Epulonipiscium sp. (assembly GCA_012524135.1). GTDB lineage: Bacteria > Bacillota > Clostridia > Lachnospirales > JAAYNZ01 > JAAYNZ01. The sequence goes on from JAAYSE010000091.1 coordinate 23,099, forward strand.
TTGACAAAAAATGGATGATATCTTTGCTATAATAAGCATATAGAAAAAATAAATAGAATATGTATAAATGAAAGAGTTTTCATAAGAAAGGTAGAAGAGGGGAATGAAAGTTTATGCGGATATTCTTTTTCTTATAAATTGGATTATGGATTTTTTTATATTATGGGTAGTATCAAAATTAATGAAAAAGTCTATTCCTTCTCGCCGTATTATTATAGGAGCAGGTATAGGTGCTTTATTACATGGAGCTATGTTTTTTCTTCCTTATTTACATAGAGTCTATAATGTATTAGGTTTTTTTGCATTAGCGATGATTATGGTTACGTTTACTTTTAGACCAATAACAGGGAGAGAATTTTTAAATCTTCTTATAGCTCTTCATGTCATTGCTGTTGCTATTGGTGGAATGGCAGTAGCTTTATTTTATTATACGAAGGTAGGATTTATTTTAAGAAAAAATATTGTTCATGGAATACAAGATTTTCCTATTCATATTTTGTTATTAGCTATTATAATATCTTACATTTTATTAAAAATAACGTATTTTTGGATATCACGATATGTTAAAAGCAAAACGTATTATCCTATTTGTATTTATTTTAATGGTTATAAGGTTCATGTTAATGCATTAATGGATACAGGTAATAGTTTATATGATCCATTGACTCATATACCAGTTATTATTGTTGAATTTATTACTCTTCAAAAATTTTTACCGGAGAGTTTGCAATTTTTATTTATGGAAAAACAAGAAGATAATTTAGAAATAGTTACTAAAATATTAGAAGAAAGTCAAGAGGAACAGTTAAAAATTCGTATGATACCTTTTTCTTCTCTAGGTACTCCTAATGGTATGTTGATTGGATTTAAACCTGATTATGTAGATATTTGTTTTAAAAAAGGTGTAGCTGTATCTAAAGAAGTTGTTATTGGAATTTATAATCATACTTTGTCTTCAGATAATACTTACCAAGCTTTATTACATCCAGATATTATTCAGTAAAAATTTTATAAATAGTTGCTGTTGATATTTAAATTTTAACTTTTTAACTATTTTAATGGATGAGACTTAATATTTATATTTATTTTTCTAGCAAAAAATAAAAGATTATTATATCTACTAATAAAAAAGAAAGGAGAAGAAGGATGAAGATAAAAGGAATAATGGATATAAAAATAAAATTTCGACTTTGGTTTTATAATATGGGAAGAAAAATGGGATTTTATAAAGCAGATACTATTTATTATATAGGAGGTAGCCAAGTATTACCTCCTCCTTTAAAAAGTGATGAAGAAGCGTATCTATTAGATAAATTAGGTGGCGAAGAAGATGTTGCTACTAAGTCTATTTTAATTGAAAGAAATTTAAGATTGGTAGTATATATTGCAAGGAAGTTTGAAAATACAGGAATTGGAGTAGAAGATTTAATATCTATTGGATCGATTGGTTTAATTAAGGCTATTAATACTTTTAATCCAGAAAGAAAAATAAAATTGGCTACCTATGCCTCACGATGTATTGAAAATGAAATTTTAATGTATTTACGTAAAAACAATAAAATTAAAACAGAAATTTCTATTGATGAACCTTTAAATGTAGATTGGGATGGAAATGAACTCCTTTTATCTGATATTTTAGGTACCGATCAAGATATTATTTATCGTAATCTTGAAGATGAAGTAGATCGACAATTATTAGCAAAAGCTATAAATAAATTAAATCAGAGAGAGAAGGTTATTGTACAATTACGATTTGGTTTAACCAAAGAAGGAATTGAGAAAACACAAAAAGAAGTAGCAGATCTTCTGGGAATTTCTCAATCTTATATTTCTAGATTAGAGAAAAAAATTATCGTGCGTTTAAAAAAGGAAATAACTAGAATGATGTGAGTAGATGTATAAATTAATATCCTCTGGTAATGATTTTAATAAAGGATTTTATTGACTGGAGGGAACTTTATGGCCATGCATAAAGTAGAAATTTGTGGCGTAAATACATCTAAGTTACCAATTTTAAATGATAAACAAAAGAAGATTTTATTTGATAAGATATTACAAGGGGATCGAGAAGCACGTGAAGAATATATTTATGGAAATTTACGTTTGGTTTTAAGTGTAATTCAACGATTTCAGAATAGAGGAGAATATGCAGATGATTTATTTCAGGTAGGATGTATTGGACTCATGAAGGCAATTGACAATTTCGATATTACACAAAACGTTAAATTTTCAACATATGCTGTTCCTATGATTATAGGAGAAATTCGTCGTTATTTGCGAGATAATAATTCTATTCGTGTAAGTCGTTCCTTGCGAGATACGGCGTATAAAGCTCTTCGTACCAAGGAACAATTGACGAATAAAAATTCTAAAGAACCTACCATTATGGAAATAGCAAAAGAAATGGGAATTCCAAAAGAAGATATTGTATTTGCCCTTGATGCCATTCAAGATCCAGTCTCTTTGTTTGAACCAGTTTATCAAGATGGAGGAGACGCCCTTTATGTAATGGATCAAATTAGTGATGAAAAAAATCAAGATGAACGGTGGCTAGAATCTATAGCATTAAATGAAGCCATGAAAAGGTTAAATGAAAGAGAAAAACGAATATTAACATTACGTTTTTTTCGTGGGAAAACACAAATGGAAGTAGCAGAGGAAATTGGAATTTCTCAAGCACAAGTTTCTAGATTGGAAAAAACAGCTCTTAAACACATGCGTAAATATGTATAAGCAAAGGAACAGCTTTTATAGCTGTTTTTCCTATTTGTATTGATTATATACATTCGAAGTGGGGGGATTTGAATGGTTAGAATTTATGATATGAAGCAAAAAGAAGTAATTAATACTGTTGATGGAAGTCGATTAGGTTACGTTTGTGATGTTGAATTAGATTTAAAAGAAGGAAAACTAACTAAAATTATTGTACCAGGTCCAGGAAGAATTTTAGGTATGTTTGGACGTGAAATGGAGTATCAAATTCCTTGGTCTAAAATTAAGAAAATAGGAGAAGATATTATACTAATTGACGTAGATCCCAAAGAGGTATTACAGGAAATAGAATATTAGCTTGACTCATAAAATATAGTAAGCTATACTTTAGTGATATAGAGATCTTTATAAATGTATTTTTGTTGAGATATAGTGAATTAGATAGGAGGAAATAGAATGCGATGTCCTTATTGTAACAATGATTCTATTAAAGTAATTGATTCAAGACCATCTGAAGAAAATAATTCTATTCGTCGTCGAAGGCAATGTGAAAGTTGTGGCAAACGGTTTACAACTTATGAAAAAATAGAAACAATTCCTATGATTGTTGTTAAAAGAGATGGAACTAGGGAATCATTTGATCGTGATAAATTACTCAATGGTATTTTAAAATCTTGTAACAAGCGTTCTGTTTCACTTCAACAGATAGAAAAAATAGTAGATGAAGTTGAAAATACAATATTAAATTCTTTAGAGAAAGAAATTACCAGTACAAAAATAGGCGAACAGGTGATGGAAAAGTTAAAAGAAGTCGATGAAGTTTCGTATGTTCGTTTTGCATCTGTTTATCGTCAATTTAAAGATGTAAATACTTTTATGGAAGAACTTAAAAAAATTTTAAAAGAAGAAAGATAATTAAAAAAGGCACTAGAGGTGCCTTTTTTAATTATAAAATTAGATATTATAATTTCGATCAAGGTTTCGATATTGAGCTGCTTCTGTAATATGATGAACTTGAATGAAGCTTGATTCTTCTAGATCTGCAATTGTACGAGCTACTTTTAAAATACGATGATAGGCTCGGGCACTTAAATCTAAAGTAGAAAAAATAGTTTCTAATAACTTAGATTCTTCCTTACCTAAAATGCAATATTTTTCAATATGCTTAGGATTCATTTGTGCATTAAACAAAATTGTATCCTGTTTAAAACGTTCATTTTGTATTTGAACTGCTTTTTGAACACGTTTTTGAATAGTTTGAGAAGATTCTTCCAAACGTTTATTAGTAAGCTCTTCATATTCAATGGCTGCTGCTTCTACATGAAGATCAATACGATCTAGTAAAGGACCGCTAATTTTTCCTAAATACCTATGAATTTGCATAGGGGTACAAGTACATTTTTCTATATCAGGATAAAATCCACAAGGACAAGGATTTAGAGCAGCAACAAGCATAAAATTGGATGGATACGTATAATGACCATGATTACGAGCAATAGTAACCTTTCCATCTTCTAATGGTTGTCGCATCATTTCTAATACATTTCTTTTAAATTCAGGTAATTCATCCAAAAATAAAACTCCATAGTGGGCCAAACTTACTTCACCAGGTTTTGGATTATGTCCCCCGCCTACCAATGCAGAAGGTGAGATGGTATGATGAGGAGCACGAAAGGGACGTTTAGAAATCAGTCCTTGTTTTTCAGGTAGCAGCCCTGCTACACTATAAATTTTTGTAATTTCCATACTTTCTTCAAAAGTTAGGGCAGGTAAAATTCCAGGTAGACATCGAGCCATCATTGTTTTACCGGAACCTGGAGGTCCTACCATAATAACGTTGTGAGATCCGGCAGCTGCAATTTCTAATGCCCGCTTTACTGTTTGTTGACCTTTAATATAAGAAAAATCAGGTATTGTTGGGTCTGGTTCTGATATAGATTTTGCAGTAGTATTTTTAATTTTATTTAATGAATATTCTTGTAATAAATGTGCTACTACCGATTTTAAATCAGAAGCAGCCCATAAAGTTATTCCCTCAATTAAAGCTCCTTCTTGTGCATTGGCTTCAGGTATCATACATTGTGTAAATTGATTTTTATACGCACAATGAACAAGTGATAAAAGACCATGAATGGGACGAATTTTACCATCTAAAGATAATTCACCCATACATACTATATTATGTAATGATTTTTTAGGAATGATACCAGAAGATGCTAAAATACCTAAAGCAATAGGTAAATCAAAAGCAGGTCCTTCTTTTCTAATGTGCGCAGGAGCTAAATTAACAGTAATTCTTTTAATAGGAAAAGAAAATCCAGAATTTTTAATTGCAGAACGAACCCGTTCTTTGGATTCTCGTACAGCAGAATCAGGAAGTCCAACCAAGTCGAAACTAGGAAGTCCTTCACTTAAATCAACTTCTACTTCTATCATAGAACCTTCAATACCTTGAAGTGTACAACTAGGTACTTTGCTAATCATTATATCATCCCCCTTTATAGTTATAAAAAGAAATAGCTGATAGAAAAATTACTCATTAAAATATGATGAATTAATATCTATATAATAGCATATTTTACAAAAAAATTAATTAATTTTAAAAGAAAAGTTTATATTTATTGAAATTTTTGATAATCATAGGTACAATAAGTAGGGTAGGGATGAAAGACTAGATGTATGAATAGTGATAAAATGTTTGATATACATAGGAGAATGGATATGAAAGATGAAAGATTATGGATGTGGTTTACTCGTATCCCAAGGATTGGTATTGCAAAACAAAGATATTTATTGGAGATTTTTAAGACTCCTGAACGTATTTGGAATAGTAGTGAAGAGGAGTTAAGGAGTTGTTCTCGATTATCACAAAGAGATATTACTAGTATTATTCAATCAAAAAATCCGAATAAAATTCAAAAATGGTTAGAAGAACTGAAAAATAAGAATATTCAGTTTTATTCTATGGACCATCCTTGTTATCCTACTTTGCTTAAAAAAATTTATGATCCTCCTTATGTAATATATGCAAAAGGTAAAAAAAGCTTGATTGAGGAAACTACTATAAGCATTGTAGGAGCAAGACGATGTTCAGAATATGGTAGGCAAATGGCATTTTACATGGGAAAAGAGTTAGGTAGTAGAGGAATTACTGTGGTTAGTGGGATGGCTCGAGGAGTAGATAGTGCGAGTCATAAAGGAACATTAGCAGGAAAAGGACGTACAGTGGCTGTATTAGGTAGTGGGGTGGATATATGTTATCCGGCAGAAAATAAAAAGTTATATGAAGAAATTATAGAACAGGGTGTAGTATTATCCGAATTTCCTCCTGGAACGATGCCAAAGCCAGCTTTTTTTCCTATGCGAAATCGTATTATTAGTGGATTATCTCAAGGAATTTTAATTGTTGAAGCTGCTCATCGTAGTGGTTCGTTAATTACTGCAGATCAAGCTTTAGAACAAGGAAGGGATGTTTATGCTATTCCGGGGAATATTACCAGTTCTTTGAGCCAAGGAACGAATCATTTAATTCAACAAGGAGCTAAATTAGTAATGAAAGTAGAAGATATATTAGAAGATATAGATACTCAATTATTTGATTTTACTGAAAGTAAAAAAGAGGTTTTTGAGAAAGATCAAGGAAGTCCCCTTGAAAAGGAAGAAAAAATAGTATATGATTGTTTAAGTCTAGACCCTATATCCATTGATCAATTATGTCAAAAAACAGGACATTCTCCAGGAATGCTACAACATATTTTGTTAGTATTAGAATTAAAAGGAAGAGTTAAGAAGGTATCTAGCCAATGGTTTGTAAGAAATGAAAATTAGACACAATCATGACGGAGGTGCAAAATGGCTAAATATTTAGTAATTGTAGAGTCCCCTGCCAAAGCCAAGACGATTAAAAAGTTTTTGGGGAGCTCTTATAAAGTAGAAGCCTCCAATGGTCATGTCCGTGATTTACCTAAAAGTCAATTAGGAGTCAATATCGAAGATGATTTTGAACCTAAATATATTACGATTCGTGGTAAAGGAGAATTGCTCAATAAGTTAAGAAAAGAAGCAAAAAAGGCAGATAAGGTCTTTTTAGCAACGGACCCTGACCGTGAAGGAGAAGCTATTTCTTGGCATTTAAGTTCAGCTTTAAATGTAGATAAAAAAAATATTCATCGTATTACATTTAATGAAATTACAAAAAGTGCAGTAAAAAACTCGATTAAAGAAGCAAGAAATATTGATATGGATTTAGTTGATGCACAACAAGCACGAAGAATATTAGATAGAATTGTAGGTTATCAAATTAGCCCTTTACTATGGAAAAAGGTAAGAAAGGGACTAAGTGCAGGAAGGGTACAGTCTGTCACTTTACGTTTGATTTGTGATAGAGAAGAAGAAATTGAAAATTTTATACCAGAAGAATATTGGACTATTGAAGGTCAATTTTTAGAAGAAGAAACAAATGTTCAAATAGAAGGTAAATTTTATGGTACAAAAAAAGAAAAGTTAAAAATTACTTCAAAAGAACAAGCGGATACTATATTAAAAGAATTAAATCAAGCTACTTTTTCTATCACAGAAATTAAAAAAGGGCAACGTATTAGAAATACACTACCACCTTTTATTACAAGTACTTTACAGCAAGAAGCATCAAAACAATTAGGATTTTCACCTCAAAAAACGATGCGTATTGCACAACAATTGTATGAAGGTATAGATATAAAAGGGGAAGGCAGTGTAGGATTAATTACCTATATTCGTACAGATTCTATTCGTATTTCAGAAGAAGCAGAAAAACAAGTAAAGGATTATATTGTAAAAGATTTTGGAAAAGAGTATGTAAACACGGTATCTATATTTCAAAAAAAGAAAGGTAAGATGCAGGATGCTCATGAAGCAATTCGTCCTACTAATATAGAATATATACCAGAAGATATTAAATCATCCTTATCAAAGGATCAATATCGATTATATTCGTTGGTATGGAAGCGTTTTGTAGCTAGCCGTATGTCGCCTGCAAAATATCAAACCTATTCTGTTAAAATTGATGGGGGTCAATATCGCTTTACTGCTTCAGGATCAACGTTATTGTTTGATGGTTTTTTAGCTGTCATAGGTTCAGCAGAAGAAAAAGCACATGATTTAGGAAAGTTAAAACAAAATCAAAAAGTTTCTTCTATGTCTATTCAGGGAGACCAACACTTTACACAACCACCAGCACGTTATACAGAAGCAGCTCTTATTAAAACTTTAGAAGAAAATGGTGTAGGACGTCCTAGTACTTATGCTCCTACGATTACAACTATTTTACAACGAGGATATGTAGTAAAAGAAGAGAGAAATTTATACCCTACAGAATTAGGAGAAATTGTAAATGAGATCATGACTACGTATTTTAAAGATATAGTGGATGTAGATTTTACAGCTCAATTAGAAGAACGTTTGGATCAAGTAGAAGAAGGAGAAGTTTTATGGAAAACAGTTCTTCGAGATTTTTATCCTAGTTTTTATAAAACATTAAAAATAGCAGAAGAAAAGATTGGTAAAATTGAAATTAAAGATGAAGAAACAGATGTAGTATGTGAAAAGTGTGGACGTAATATGGTTATTAAATATGGAAGATATGGAAAGTTTTTAGCTTGCCCAGGTTTCCCAGAATGTCGGAATGCAAAACCTTTATATGAAGATACAGGTGTTCCTTGTCCTAATTGTGGTGGTAAAGTAATGATTAAAAAAACAAAAAAAGGACGAACATATTATGGTTGTGAACACAATCCAGAATGTAACTTTATGACATGGAATCGTCCAGTGAATAAAAAATGTCCTATTTGTGGAGAAATATTAGTAGAAAAAGGACGAAAAAACAAAAAAATAATTTGTAATAATAAAGAATGTGGATATATCGAAGAGAGTTTACCGGAGTCTTAATAATATTTACGTATAAATCCTCTTGTCTTTTTATTTAAAAGGTGGTACTATGTTATTGTTATTTAAAAAACAAGTATTTCGACAAGTTTTACAAATAAGTTGACAATGTCAACTTTATTTTTTGAGTGCTTTTGTTTTCCTAAAATTTAATATTTTCAGCATCGTTTTAATAATCATTATTGTGTATTATTTTAGAAATTTTCGAACACAATATAAAGGAGTATAAACATCGTTAATATATACAAGGAGGAAATAAGATGTCAATGGAATTATTGGAAAAAACAAGGAAATTAAATCGGTTATTACAAAAAACAGGATCACAACCTGTTATTTTTAATGATATTTGTGATGTGTTGAAAGAGATTATTTCATCACATGCAGTAGTGATTAGCAAAAAAGGTAAGGTTCTTGGAGTTTCCTTGGAAGATGAAGAAGATTCATTATTTGACCCTAGAGAATTAGAAGTAGGAAATTATATTTATTCACCTTTGAATGAACAGTTATTAAACAATAATGAAACAAAAGAAAATGTAGATTTGAAAGAGTTTACATTACCTATAGAAGTTTTTCAAACGTACAATGCAATGATTATTCCTATTAGTGCAGGACGAGAAAGGTTTGGAACTTTATTGCTATATAGAGAAGGAGAAGACCAATACGAAACACAGGATATTATTATTGGAGAATACGGAGCTACGGTAGTAGGATTAGAAATTCTAAGATCGATTAATGAAGAAAATGCAAAAGAAATTCGAAAGACTACAGTAGTTAAATCGGCGATAGGAACTTTATCATATTCTGAATTAGAAGCTATCTTACATATCTTTGAAGAATTAGATGGAACAGAAGGCTTATTAGTAGCAAGTAAGATTGCTGATCGAGTGGGAATTACTCGTTCTGTTATTGTAAATGCACTTCGTAAATTTGAAAGTGCAGGAGTGATTGAGTCTCGATCATTAGGAATGAAAGGAACCTATATTAAAGTTTTAAATGACGTATTATTGGAAGAATTAGATAAATTAAGACAATAAGAAATAGAATGACAATAAAAACAATAAAGATAATACAAAAAAAAGCACATATATGTGCTTCTTTTATTGTTTTTATAGTCTAAAAGTCTTATATAGAATACTTGCCAAATATTGTAGATATATATATAATAAATACAGAATTAGATAAAAGATGTCGAAAAAAAGGATGGTTGTCGAGAAAGAAAGTATTATGTTAAAAAAAGTAGATCATCCGTGTAGAAAAGATTTACAAAGCATTAAAAAAAGTATACAATAATTTTATACAAAATTAAGTAGAGGAGTATAGATATGATGATGGAAAGGATATTTAATTACAGCAATATTTTAAAAACAGCACTAGATGCTACTTATCTTAGGGATAAAGTAATTAGTCAAAATGTGGCTAATGTAGATACCCCAGGATATAAAAAGAAGAGTGTTGCATTTGAAGAGCAGTTACAAAAAGCGTTAGATTCTCATAAGCGGTCTAGTCAAATTAATCTTTCTACTCTAAAACCACAGGTTATTCAACCTATGAATGGTATGAGTTATCGAATGGATCAAAACAACGTTGATATTGATGTAGAAACAGTAGAACAAACAAAGAATTATTTACGATATCAAGCGTTAGTGGATCAAGTTACTTATGATATGAGACGTTTTAAAACAGTGTTAAATGCAAGATAGCAAACTTTTCGGAGCATAAAAAGAAAAGAGAAGGAGGTGTTTATAGATGTCTTTTTTTAGTACGATGAATGTTAATGCCAGTGGTCTTACGATGCAACGATTACGAATGGATATTATTTCTCAAAATATTGCGAATGTAGAAACAACAAAAACATCAGAAGGAACTCCTTATCGGAGAAAAACTTTATTAATCGAAGAACAAAAAGAACCTTTTCAATCCTTTTTACAAAAAGCCCAAGGAGAATATTCGATAGGAAAAGGAGTAAAAGTATCTAAAATTGTAGAAGATCAAAGCCCTTTCCGTAAAGTATATAATCCCGGACATCCAGAAGCAGATGAGCAAGGATATGTATCTATGCCCAATGTCAATATTATTGAAGAAATGGTAAATTTACTTTCTGCTAATCGGGCTTATGAAGCCAATGTTGTTTCTCTTAATACATCTAAAACGATAGCAATGAAAGCATTAGAAATTGGGAAATAACAATAAGGTCAAATTAATACATAGGAGGAAAGGGAATGGATATTTGTTCAGTTAACCTTCAAACTAGGTTACAAGAAATTCAAAATAAAAATACAAAAACGCAACAAGTAAATGAATCAGAAAATGATTTTGATGGTTTTTATAAAAATGCATTAAAAATGTGGAATAAAACGAATGAATTTCAAAAAGAAGCAGAACATATGGCTTTAGAATTTGCTGCTGGAAGATTCGATAATTTTCATGCCTTGACTATTGCACAAGCAAAAGCCAATGTTTCCCTTGAATATACTGTGCAGGTTCGAAATCAGATATTAGATGCTTATCGTGAAATCATGCG
>JAAYSE010000092.1 GCA_012524135.1 Candidatus Epulonipiscium sp.
GGACATAAAAGAAAAATAGCCTAATTGGAAATAGCTTTTACAGTAAAGAAGATAGATGTAAATGCCTATAAACACAGAGACTTGATTGGTTTTTTCCAAAATCAGAAATAGCCTAAGTACATCATGTGGAGACAGTCGTGTTGATAGAAAAGAAATAGGTTAATTTAAAAAGGTTTGAAGGTTTTTAAGTAAATAGGATGTGTGTTTTATGTTCCCTCAGACTATAGGGTTGGGGGAATTTTGCGCTCTTTGTCAATAGTTGGAGTGGGCTTATGGGAGGGGTTGATGGATTCTTATACGCTTTAATAACCTTTATAATCATTGATTATGTAACTGGAATCATGGGTGCAATCCTTCAGAAAAAGTTATCAAGTGATGTAGGATTTAAAGGAATTTTTAAAAAGATACTCTTTTTACAATGATAGCAATCGGTCATATCATAGACACTCATATTATTAAAAACGGTAGTGCAGTTCGCACAGCCGTTATTTTTTTCTACATTTCCAATGAAGGTATTAGTTTATTGAAAACTCGGCTAAGATTGGACTACCTGTACCAAAAAAATTAAAGGATATCTTAGAACAGTTAGGAAAGGACGATGAAAATGTTAATAAATAAAATATTTATTAGATATAACTACTCCAGTAGAAAGGGAGAAAAAATGAAATATATAGTCATCAATAATACAGGTAATAAAGATAAGGGAGCAGTTTCAAATAACCACTATTATAAATACTTTTAATGTAATCCTTGAAGATAAGGATTACTTTATGGAAAAGTGGAAGGAAGGACTTAAGAGTGAAAATACTCTAGTAAGGTATAAGTCAAAGCAGTTTATAGATATATAAAAAAATGCAAAGCCAATAGATGGATTAAACATGGATTTATTCTTTAGCATTGCCCAGAAGATGACGGCATTTGAAAGAGAGAAAATTATTGTAAGCTTGCTTGATGGAACCGAAATTGAGGTTGCAATTGAATAGAGGATTTAAGATAAGCCAGTTAGAGTGATGTATGGTCACTTTGACAGGCTCTTTTGCAATATATTAGAACATTAAATAAATTTTTGTCACTTTATGGCGGAAAATATTTACAATGAAATTATTGACAAATTTGTAACGGGGGGGTAGAATTATATTTGTAGACAAGCTTGTTTATGTAGTTGATAGAACTATTTGATGGGGTAAATGTCATACCTTTACAAAGAAAATAGAAGGAGGATGAAACAATATGAAAAAATTCATATTTAAATTAATAAGTATATTAAGTATATTTACTATATTAATTGGAGCTAATTCCATTGATGTAGCAAATGCAGAGAGTAATGTAGAAAAACAAGAGTTAGTTAGATATGTACAGGGATATGAGGATGAAATTTTGGGTAAAGCAAATAATAATACTGAAATTGAAATTAATAAAACCCAATCTTCTAAAAGCGACCTAATAACCCCCAAAAACATACTACCTAATAAAGTGGTGTTAGATTGGGTTGCAACAGAAAATTCAATTATTCTAAAAATAACCAACTGGGGACTAGATTCAGTAGATTTAGTATATGGCACTATTGATACTGGAAACATGAAGAAAAACTTTAATGTAGCTATTGTTATGCCAGGAACTAGCACTCATACTATTACAGGAGTACCTTTATTAACTTGTAAAGAAAATATAAAAATAACATGGTCAGCTAAAGATGGAGAAAATGTTTTTGCATCTAGCGTTGTATCCACTGGAAGTCGAGAAATTCCATCAGACTTATTAAATCTTTGGTCACCAGGAAGCAAGGGTTCAAGAAGTGCTTGTTTAGATTATCATTTTAATAAACATGGTAAGGAAGTATCAGCTTCAAATATTTGCCAATATGTAAGAATGGCAGATAATGTTAGAAAAGATGTAATCAAAAAGAATTTAAAACCAATAAGGTCAGTCCCTGGAGCAACAGCAAATTGTTATCGATACGAATATGGAATATATTATCTGCATGTAGTATGTGTAAATGATGTACCATCTGGCGATTTAGTAAGCTTTGGCAAAAAGTATTAATTCTAATATTTTCATAATATAGAGTTAATAAATACAATAAACTAAAAAGGAGGTGATAGATTGAC
>JAAYSE010000013.1 GCA_012524135.1 Candidatus Epulonipiscium sp.
GAAAATACTTCTCCATCAATATACAATAACTGTTAAAAAATAAATAGCTATTTACCTGTAAAATAGATAGAAGGATTGACTTTTTTATATAATCGTAATATTATAATATTATCAACCATACTTTATTTATAGTATAAAAACAAATTGAGGTGAGATAATGATCAAAAAATATGAAAAAAAAGCCGAATTACTAAAGGCTTTAGGACACCCTGCACGTTTATGTATGGTACGGCGATTGATTGAAACGAATGGATGTAATGTATCTTACATGCAAAGTTGTATGAAACTCCCTCAATCCACTGTATCTCAACATATTGCTCGACTACGAGCAGCTGGTATTATTGAAGGTGATCGTAGTGGGTTAGAAATTAATTATCGAGTCGTTGATGAAGATGCCCGCCAAATTATTAAAGTCCTTTTTCCAGAAGATAAATAAAAAAACTTCTGCTAACTTTAGCAGAAGTTTTTTTGATTTATCACTCGTTTTCCTTTTTCGGTAACCCTAAAACTTATAATTGTATTGGATGTTGTAGAAGAAGCCATTGGACATCCCTTGCAACTAGCACATCCCTTATCACATAAATTACTCGTATCTTCTTCTTGAATACATCCCATTCTTTTTAAATCACTTAATACTTGTTCAATCATAGGTTCACTAGTATGAAACTGATGGGCTAAGTTTTTTTTTGAAAAAATAGGTTGATGAACAATTGCTTTTAAAATATCCGTTACCATACGAATCCTCTCCTATCTATGATAGATTCATATCTTTTCTTTGAATTAACTAAATCCAAGTAATTTTCCTATTTGAAATACAAGAACAGATAAAATCCAGCCTACAGCAAATGTATAAAAAACAGTAACTATTGCCCACTTTCTTGAATTGGTTTCTCGACGAATAGTTCCAATTACCGCTGCACAAGGAGTATAAAGCAAAGTCATGATCATAAAAGATACCGCGGTTAATGGAGTAAAAACCTCTTGAATAGCCATCACTAACCTTGTGCCTTCCTCCACGCCAGCATAAACCATTCCCAATGTAGCAATAACTGCCTCTTTCGCTACAATACCGGCAAATAATCCAACAGAAGCTTGCCATGTTCCAAAGCCTGCAGGTTTAAAAATAGGTGCAATAAAAGTTCCTATTTTACCTAAAATACTAGCTTGACTATGAGGTTCTACTCCATAAGGTAAAACTGATAAAACCCAAAGAATAGTTACCACAGTAAAGATCACGGTACCTGCTCTTTTTAAGAAAGAACTGACTTTGTCCCACATATGCAATAGAACACCTTTTACAGTAGGCATTCTATAAGGTGGAAGTTCCATAATAAAATAAGAAGGTTCCCCTTTAAATAATGTTTTACTAAATATTTTACCCATCAATAGTGCAACTAAAAATCCAAATACATAAAGTGAAAATAAAACCAATCCACCATGTTCAGGGAAAAATGCAGCAATAAAAACTAAATAAATAGGTAACTTAGCACCACAAGAAATAAAAGGATTAATTAACATCGCAATCATTCGATCTTTTTTACTATCTAATGTTCTTGTAGCCATAATACCAGGTACATTACATCCCGTACCGACTAACATCGAGATAAAAGTTTTACCATGAAGTCCTAATGATCGCATAATTCGATCCATTACATATGCCGCTCTTGCCATATAACCACTATCTTCTAAAATTCCAAAAAGCAAATACATCACCATAATTAATGGCACAAATTCTAAAACAGCACCTATACCACCAAAAATCCCCTCACTTACAAAAGCAATCAACCATTCAGGAGCATTTATATTACCAAGTAAGATGCCAACGTTTTCAGCAAGTGATTCTATTCCACCAGCTACTGCCTCACCTAAAATATCTTCCCCAATAGTAAATGTTAATTGATATACAATGAACATAATAAGTGCAAAAATGGGAAGTCCAAACCATTTATGAGTAACTATTTTATCTATACGATCCGATGTCGTAACTACTTCTTCACTAGGTTTTGTTACTGCTTCTTTAACAATATTAGCAATAAATTCATATCTTTTATCTACAATAATAAATTCTGGTTCCATATTAGTTGCTGCTATATGATCGATACTTTCTTGAACCATATTTAAAACAGTAGATCCTTGATTATCTTTTATTAATTCATTCATATAGCTATCATTTTCTAATAATTTTAAAGCCACCCATTGATAAGGATATTGAACAGACATAGAAGAACTTTCAAGTACTTCCCGAATTTTTTCAATCTGTGCATCAATTTCTTTTCCATAACTAATTTCTTTTTGAGAATAAGAATAATTTCCTTTTATACTTTCCACAGATACTCTAATTAAATCCTTAATTCCATTTTTCTTCGAAGCAATCGTTGGTACAACCAACGTACCTAATTGTTTTGAAAGTTTATCCATGTTGATTTTAATATTTTTTTCTGCCGCCTCATCCATCATATTAAGAGCAACAATAACCTTTACTCCCATTTCTAATAATTGAGTTGTAAGATATAAATTACGCTCCATATTAGTAGCATCTACTACATTGATGACTACGTCTGGTCGATCTAATAAAATAAAATTCCGAGCTACCATTTCATCTTCCGAATAAGCCCCCAAACTATATGTTCCCGGTAAGTCAACCACCTTATATTTTTCTTTATTAAAAGTAAGAATTCCTTCTTTCTTTTCTACTGTTACCCCTGGCCAGTTACCGACATGCTGATTAGCACCTGTAAGAGCATTAAAAAGTGTTGTTTTTCCGCTATTAGGATTTCCAACTAAAGCAATGGTTTTCAAAGCATTCGCCTCCTTATCAATTGATATTCATTCTCATCATTAAATAAAAAAATAAACTATTTTTATCTTTGACTTACTATTATTTTTTGCGCTAAACCTCTTCCTAAAGCAATTTTAGAACCGCCAAGAGAAATAATAATAGGTCCTGCATCATTTTTAATTACTTGTACTTCCGATCCTGTATTTAATCCCATTTCATATAGTCTTTTATCTATCTTCCTTCCTCCCATAATTTTACTAACAATTCCTTTCTCCCCTTGAGGGAAAAAAAGTAGCGGTGTATTCATAGTGATCATCTCCTTAACAAGATTCTACAAAAATCGTAGCCGCCTCATCTTTTCGCAAAGTTAATTTATACCCACGTATTAAAATTTCAATCGGATCTCCCATAGGTGCTTTTCCTTTCACTTCCACTTCAATACCCGGAACAACTCCCATGTCCATTAGTCTTCTTTTGACGTTCGTCTCTCTTGATATTTTTTTCACGATTACCTTTGATCCTAAAGGCATTTGATCTAAAGTAGTCATAGTACCCCTCCTATAAAAGAAAATGAAATTCATTATCAATAATATGATAATATATCTATCTGAAAAAATCAATACCTTTATTTGAAATAAAATAGTGAAACAACTTTCATATAACGATCTATTCTAATATAATTACTATATATAGCATTATGATTTTATTAGAATACTATATATACAAATATTGTTTTTAAATTATGAAATTTCCTACATAAAAAAATTAGGCAAAGAAAAATATTATATCTTTCTCTGCCTAATTTTTTTATAATTTATTTTGTTATTTTTTCTATTCCACCCATATAAGGACGAAGAACTTCAGGAATGACTACACTTCCATCTTCTTGTTGATAATTTTCTAAAATAGCTGCTGTTGTTCGTCCTATCGCTAATCCACTTCCATTTATCGTATGGATGAATTGAGCTTTATCCTTAGGATTATCTTTATAACGAATATTCGCCCGTCTTGCTTGAAAATCTTCAAAGTTACTGCAGCTTGAAATTTCTACATATCGTCCATAACTAGGCATCCAAACTTCAATATCATATTTCATCGCTGCTGTGAATCCTAAATCTCCCATGCATATTTTAACAACACGATAAGGAAGACCTAATAATTGTAATACTTCTTCTGCATCTTTTGTTAAGCTTTCTAGTTCTTCATAAGAATTTTCGGGTTTAACAAACTTTACTAATTCTACTTTATTAAATTGATGTTGTCGAATTAATCCTCTAGTATCTCGACCTGCTGATCCTGCCTCTGCTCGAAAACAAGCAGTATATGCACAATGTTTTATAGGAAGTTTTGCTCCTTCTAAAATTTGTTCTCTATACATATTCGTTACCGGTACTTCTGCAGTTGGTACTAAAAAGTAATCCATTCCTTCAATTTTAAAAGCATCTTCTTCAAACTTAGGTAATTGCCCCGTACCAATCATACTACGACGATGAACCATAAAAGGTGGAAATACTTCTGTATATCCATGTTTATCTTGATGAAGATCCAACATAAAATTGGCCAATGCTCTTTCCATTCGTGCCCCTAATCCTTTATATATAGTAAATCGTGCTCCTGTTATCTTAGCTGCAGCTTCTGGATCTAAAATATCTAACTCTGCTCCTAAATCCCAATGTGCTTTTGCATCAAAAGAAAAGTCAGGTACTTCCTTCCATTTTCGAATTTCTACATTATCTTCATCCGTTTCCCCTTCTGGTACAGAAGGATGAGGAATATTAGGAATGGTTAATAGTACATATTCTAATTGTTCATCTACCTCTTTCAATTGTTGATTTAAATTTTTTATTTGATCTGATAATTCCTTCATTTGATCTAAAATATCCTTAACATCTTTACCTTCTTTTTTCATCATAGGAATTTGTTTCGATACTGTATTTTGTTTACTTTTTAATTGCTCTACTTCTTGTAAAAGTTTTCTTCTTTTTTCATCTAATATTTTAAAAGCATCCAAATTAAAATCTTCTTTTCGTCTAGATAAAGCTTGTTTCACTTCTTCAAAATGATTTCGTAATCGTCTTATATCTAACATTTTTATCTACTCCTTTATTTATTTTTTATTATGATCAGTGAATATCTTTATATCTATTAGTGAAATAAAAAAATCCCCCATCCTAAAATAGGACGAGAGATTTTTCCCGCGTTGCCACCCAAATTGTCGTATATACGGATACGACCGCTTTATCGTAATATAAAGGTTACGAACCTTCTGACTCATCGCCAGCCACTCTGGAAATGGAAAGATCCTATAATACATCGATTTGCACCTACCATCGACTCTCTAAAGTATATAGTGATCGTAGTTTCCGTCATCGCAGTTTTACTGATTCAATTAAAAGAAGTATAGCATATTTTTATTTATTATACAAGGGTTCTGATTTTTAATATTTTTCTCTTTAATTTTTATTTTTCATGTATATTTCTAAATGAATCAGGATATCCTTATAAATGTACCAACCGGATGCAATATATTGCATAGATTCCGATATAAGGGATTGACCGTGCAAATATCATCTTATATCGGTCCATACTAGGTACATCATCTAATACCCCCCTCAACCTGGTGCTTCTCCCCCCTGAAGCCCAGGTCTTTTTACTTTACATCGAATACATCTGTAACATTATAACATCATTAAATGCTATCATTACAAATACTCATCCACAAATACTCTTTTCTACTTATCCCTCCGTCTTTAAATAATTTGCAACTGCTGCATTAATTTTTTCATACTCTGTATGATTATTCTGAATAGCTGGCTTTAATATCTTTTCCCATATTCCAGATGCCGCTAAAAGGTCTCCATATCCATCCCTCAAAGCTGCCTTTTGTAATGCATCTAAATCTCTATGCTGCTGGATTCGTTCTTGTAATGGTTCCCTTGTTAAAAATTCTGTATTTGCAACACCTTTATATTCTTCTAATAGTTCATTGAAAATAAAAGCTACATCTTCCGGTTGAGTAACCGTTTGTGGTCCCCAACCTCTGAAATTTTCAAAAAATCTTCGTGTTGTATTATCTTCATAATACCAATAGGCTTCTCTTAAATGTGGAACTAACTCTTTATAAGGAGCTACAATAAATACAAGATCTCCTTTTTTAAAAGCTTCCATCTGTTCTTCGAACGTCCCTTCCATTAAAAGATCTCTCTCTTGAAGCTTTTGATATATATGGATCGCTTTTTTAAATTCTTCTGAAGAAGCATCAAATTCATTCGGTTTTGTCTTAACCCCGGAAGAAATTAATAATTGACGAATTAAATGATCATTATTAGCAAATAACTTTTTGTTTGTGGGGGTTTTTTGAATAATATCCTCCACCAATGACTATAGTTAATTCATATTGGTTATTACCAATAGGTTGTAATTTTACCGGAAGTACTTTACCTTGATCCTCAAGTTGATCTCCTCCATCAACTCGACTAACCTTTTTAAGTTTATGTGCCATGGTGGAATCAGGCAAATTAAATGTAATGGTGATTTCTTGACGTGTTTCATAAGAAGATCCTTGTTGCATTTCTTTAGGCAAACCATCTCCTGATGTTAATCCATTTAAAATCATAAAATATCTAGGATCCGTAGAAGTAAAAACTTTTTTATCTTCTTCTGTCAGTCCATTAAGAGGTTCAAAATATCCTATAAAAACATCTCCATTTAAACCATCATTTTGTTGATCTAAATTTTGAACTTGAATATCTTGAATAAATACTTTCTGATTTATAGATTGATCCTGAATATCTTTCCAATCAGGATTATCTTTCGGCCTATTATTTTCTACTATACTTCCATCTTTTCTTTTTTGTTGACCTCTTACAATGGCTACTTCTTTATTTTGTATACGAAGTAAATGTGGTCCTAAATTTTTACTTTGTCGAATCATTTCTTTAAATTGATCCAATACAGGATATTTTTTATATGTTCCGTCCGCATTTATTCTATAATCCGTAAATAAGTATCCTAAATTCTCATCCAACCATCTAAAATTACTCATCCACTTTCCACCAAATGTCCAAGTAGCAAAGGCATATAAATTGATTTGAGATTCTGTTAACTCATACCAACCATCTCCACGTTTCAAAGGAGTTGCTGCACCTGGTCCTGTTCTCCATGAATAGTGATATTGACCAAAGGGAATCGGTTGTTCACCCGTTCCATCATATCCTTCACTGGAAACAATCCGATACCGATTTA
>JAAYSE010000093.1 GCA_012524135.1 Candidatus Epulonipiscium sp.
CCAGTTTATCTAGGCACAAGATCAACAATCGCATATAATCCTCTTGAAGTTTGGAATTTTTTTACAATTGTCTATTTTCCAATCGCTAACATCGGTAATTTTAAACAATTGATAACTAGTCGTGGCGAGAAAAATAATTTTATTTCGTTTTTAATTACTTTACCGATTATGTTTTTGCCATTTTTAATTACACTACCTTTATTATTATTGATGTAATGCATTAGAATTACATCAAATCAGAGAAAAGTCATGATTTTTAATTGACACCGTAAAGACGTCATTCCAGATGCAGAAGAGCCAAAATATCGACGGATGATCTATGACGTGTCAGATCGGACCATGACACATGTTAGTAATCTGGCTTATGTTAATCTTGAAAGTGAAGTGAATAAAAGAATAGCAAATGCTTCAAAAGTTCATTCTAGAGGCCATTTAGGCGCAATGAAAGATGAGATGGGCGACTGGACGATTGTTAAAGCTAATGATGGTGGATTCTTTTCAGCAGGATTTGGTGGTGTGGCGGTTAAAAAAGGTCATGATATTGTGATTGGGTATAGAGGGACTGAATCTACATTTGAATTTATATATGACTTTCTAGCAGATGTTAATTTATTCATATCAGGTACCAATGTGCAGTCTAATAAAGCAAGTAAATTTGCTGCTGAGCTTATTTTAGAATATGAACAAGCTAATGCATATGTTACAGGTCATTCATTAGGTGGATTTTTAGCACAAGTTGTCTCCTATAAAATGTTAGAGGATGAATTGCACAATTCTTTTCATCCTAACAGCTCTAATCATACTATTTTAAGGGAAATACTATTGCAAGGATCCCATTTTAAAAAAGGAGTTACTTTTAACGCTGCACCATTTTTCTATCATACGTATGGATTTTTTAATGGCATAATAATCAGACCTGAGATTCCATTAAAAGCTTTAACCTCAAACAAATACAATGAGCAAGTTATTAATTATTCTATAGAAGGGGATTTTTTACAATCAGGGTTTGTAGATACTGGATCTGCAACTAAATTTGGAAAAATTTTTCCTGCATACCAGATGGAAAATACCGAAAAAAAACCACATGCATTAATACAATTCTATGAGCATTTCCCTAGATATGATAATTAATTCTGATTTCATAAAGAAGGTGATTCCACCTTCTTTATGAAGTTTGTTAAGTAATCAAAATTTTTATGCAAATAGAAAAAATTCTCTTTTAGTTTATTTGTTAATGTAATGTGTAGAGGGAAAGTATGACTCCATACTTTTATTTTAAGTTACTGTTATTTTCAAAAAATAGAAGTATTTTAATTTTAAATTTATTTTACGAGGGAGTATTGTATGATTAAAAAACATTTATCGTTTATACCAATTCATATTATAATCACATTTTTTCTTTTGTTTGGTACTTATATGAGTTCAGGGTCACCAACACCATTTCAACCTATCAGGATGTGGTTTTTTTTGGTGATAATATTTTTCCCTCTTGCACACGTAGGTAATTTACATTTATTGATTGTTAATCGTGGGCAAGAAAATAACTTGAAATTCTTTTTAGTTGCATTGCCTATCATGTTTCTACCATATTTAATACTTCTGTTTCTTATGTTGCGAATGTAGAGTACATATCTGCAAATAGTGGCAAATAGAATGCTGAAGGAAGAATTACACAATTCTTTTCATCCTAATAGCTCGAATCACACAATTTTAAGGGAAATATTATTGCAAGGATTCCATTATTAAAAAAGGAGTTACTCTTAACGCTGCACCATTTTTCTATCATACGTATGGATTTTTTAATGGCACAATAATCAGACCTGCGATTCCATTAAAAGCTTTAAAATCTAACAAATATAAAGATCAAGTTATTAATTATTCTATAGAAGGGGATTTTTTACAATCATGGTTTGTAGATACTGGATCTGCAACTAAATTTGGAAAAATTTTTCCTGCATACCCGATGGAAAATACCGGAAAAAACCCACATGCACTAATCCAATTTTACGAACATTTTGTAAAATATGATAATTAAAAAAGTAAGTTAAAAAGAGAAGAGATAAATTCTCTTCTCTATAAATTAATTTTGAGGAGAAATAAAATGTTGAAAAGATATTTATTAACAAATTTAATAGCAATCCCATATCATCTTTTCCTTATGTTCATGGTGATTTTTGGGTCTCTAATGGGTGCGCCCAATATAGCCAATTGGTTAGCTAGTTTTACCACAGTCATTACAGTTTTCTTTTTTATGGGTTTGACTCCAAATATATTTGTATTTGTTAAATATATTGATGAAAAGTACAATATTTCAAGTTTTTGTATCAGTTCAATTTCATTGTATTTTACTTATTTTATTATCATTAATACTGTTCCTGGATTATTCACAGCCATATCAAAAACCTTAAAGAAACTGTATCAAATCAATTAAAAATAGCCAATCGATCTTTCACTAATTAAGTGAAAAGGAGCCCGATCTTTGATATTGTATAAGTGACAA